>NZ_JAGFPF010000400.1:0-1543 GCF_025962695.1 Candidatus Symbiopectobacterium sp. NZEC135
CCCAGGCTCAGCCATCTGGCCTGTTTTAAATTCAATAACTGCATGACGACATCCTGTATGCGTAATGATCGGACCTGTACACGTACTTACGACACCAAAAATAGCACTCGGTTTATCGCACCATTCTCTGCGCACCAGAAAAGACGCATGAGAAAAGTCGCACGAAACAAGCCCGGTAATAATTCTGCTTTTTCTCCGTCCTATTCTTAGCGTTTTTAGCATGAAAAACCAGAAGGGATTAGCGGGCGCGCAGAGTAATCCACCAGGAAAAGCGTCGTTCGACGATAATGGGCAGGGTGCGGGTCAGGGCGCTGAAAAAACGCGCATCATCCTGCAAGGGAAAGACACCGGAAATACGCAGCGCTGCCGCCTTGGCATCGAGGGGAAAGTAGCCGTTACGGTAGCGCGCATATTCACGCATCAAGCTATCCAGCCGCATATTGTCCGCCAGCAACACGCCATCCAGCCAGCTTTGGCGGAAGCCTTCCACCGGTTGCGCAGGCTGACTCATCGCAACAGTAAAGGTGACTTGTTGCCCAGCGAGAACGCGCACAGCCGCCTGCAATTGCTGCGCCGGGCGGAGCAATACTTCCCCCTGAAACACCGCCAGCGTACTTTCACCGTCATCGCAGCGCACATCAAACCGGCAGGGTGAATTCAGCGTCAGTTCCCCCTGAGGGGTGGAAAACAGTAGCGGGTAAGGCACAGCGCTTTCCAGCAAGCACTCCCCTTTCAGCAAGCGTAGAGAAGCAATCTTTCCGTCCTGGTCGTAGCGTGAGAGCGCTGAATCGGTGTTCAGGTTTAGCGTCATCCCCTCTGCCAACGCCCAGCACCGGTTTTCTCCCTTGGCGGTGCGATAGTCAGCGGCATAGGTTTCCCAGGGGACGCTATAGGCCCCACCGCCCAGCAGCGTCATCAACGCCAACAGTTTTAACAGGTGACGCCGTTCGGTTCCCTGACGGCTCAATACGCTGGACGCCACGGGGCTATCGACGGAATGAAAACGGGTATGAATCTGCTCGACACGCTGCCACGCCTGCTGGTGCAGTGGATGACTATTCAGCCATTGCTGCCAGGCGTGGCGCTCATTTGCCGTGCAATCATCCGCGTAGAGAATGGCATACCATTCTGCGGCATCGTAGAACACGTCCTGGGGAATATCGTCGGATCGCATGGCAGGGATTAGCGCTCCTGGCAGGTCAGGCAAGCGAACATCGCCTGTGCCATGTATTTTTTCACCATGCGATCGGAGACACCAAGGCGATCGGCCACCTGCTGATAGGTCAATCCATCAATATGCACCCACAGAAACGCCTGCCTGGCCTTGGCAGACAGCGTACTGAGCATGCGATCAATCTCCAGCAGCGTATCAATAATGATGGCATGCTGCTCCAAAGAAGGCTCCACATCAATCTGCTGTTCTGCCAGTACCTGCGAATAGGCATTTTCAATGTCGCGCCGCCGCCAGAAATTCACCACCAGACCATGGGCGACGGTGGTCAACCAGGCGCGAGGTTCACGCAGTTGGGTAGCCTGCTGCGTG
>NZ_JAGFPF010000401.1:0-1543 GCF_025962695.1 Candidatus Symbiopectobacterium sp. NZEC135
TCTCGGTTGTGGTGGAAGTAAAACATATTCTGGTTATTCTGCATCGTCATCTGCACCGCAATCCGATTATTTTAAACCGATCAAAGAATATGAAACACAATCTCAAATTGACTACGATATTGCTGTGAAGGGCGCAAGTGTTCTGTCTGATCCAAATCTGAGTATCGTTGAACAGCAGCGTTATCGGGATGCCCTTAAAAAAAGAGAAGAAAATCATTAATTTCAATATTGGACGTTGTTCTTCCTAAACACTGTGAGTGACATTGTTGGGTGAGATCCTGACTGCTATCAGCTCTCGGCTGTTTATTCATACCGAGTTCTTCTTGTTTTTCAATTAGCTATAGTAAAGAATAAGACAGGTGCTTGGGACAAATTATTACAAGGAGTTTTCTTGAAAAATTTCGCATTTGTTAACGATGCCGCTGAAAGGGAATACAAAGCACTTCCTGCTGATGTGCAAGATGAGTTTGGAAAAGACCTACGCCGTATTCAATTTGGGCAAGATCCTGAATTGCCGATTGATTTTCTTGATAGCGTTGGTATAGGCGTTATCGAGCTGAAAATAAATGGTAGCCCGGCATATCGATGCACCTACGTCGCAAAGTATCTTGATACCGTGGTAGTTTTACATTCCTTTAAAAAAACTACCAACGGTGTTGATCGTAAAGCTAAAGACGTAGCTGAAAAACGACTCAAGGAACTTATGGCTGATGTCAGAGAGGCTGAACGCTGTAAAAAACGTTAAGCGGCTGCTTCGGTTTCTGTAATTGCGATTGATGCCTGATGCAGACTTGTCATTGACATTTTAGCTCTGAAACCGAGAGCATCTAACATGTCGAACATGGCATCAATAGTGAAAAGCTCAATTTTGGCATTTTTCAGTTCTGAAACACGGGATTGGTTGATGCCGAGTTTTTCAGCCGCTTCTTTTTGCGTCCAGCCTTTCTCTTTGATCAAATTGATGATCATGATCGATAAATCCATTTTCATTGCCATTTTGCTGGCAGTTTCAGCATCATGTGTCACATGGAACGGACTTTCGTAGAATTTTAAGGCCATATACACCTCCTGATAACGATGAGTGGATTATCTAATATTTTAGATAATCCGTCAAGTCTACTGGACAATAAGTGTTCTGTTTACTGATCACTCTCTATCGCGATAACCGGGTGGGCGCAGTGTGGGGAAAGGACCTTTTCTAATCTGCTTCGATGAGATAATTGAAGTGAGATCCATACTGTTATCTGTTTCTGGCTGCTTCTGTGTGGGACGACTCGGAAAACGTGCGATCTCTTCCTTGGTTGGCTTGTAATCATCACTGTTGAACCTTGTGCGTCTTTCATGTTCAGCGCGTGGAACATAGATCCCCTGCACCTCATCAAAGACATAGTTTTCGGCAATACGTTTATCGTGCTCAACATCAGGAATAGCAGGCTTCTTCTTGGCCCAGACAAATTTCTCCCTTATATATTCAACCACCAGTAGGGTGAAACGCTTGACCAAATCATCCTGACGAGGTTTAAGCTGCTTCCTATTAATTTTA
>NZ_JAGFPF010000403.1:0-1542 GCF_025962695.1 Candidatus Symbiopectobacterium sp. NZEC135
AAACTATAATCAACGCTATCGTCGCCTCGGGTATGTGTTTCGAACCAGTATTTCCAATCGCCGCCTTCTAATTTCCACGCTTTAGGTGCAAGCCAGCAATATCCCTTTGGCACAAAACCGACTTCCCCTTCCCAGCCATTATCCTTGATGAAACGCTGAATACATCGGTCAAATCCCTTCCAAAAGGCAGGTTCTATTTGCTTTTCGAAAACCACAACGGCCTCATTAAACATCTTGAACTGCGATAAAATAAGGGTTCCAGCCAACCGTTCTTCCTTGGTAGATGATGTCATTGTTCTTACCTTTGATTAAAAATTACGCATACGTTCAAGAAAACAAAAAGCAGAATGCGCCGCCATTTGCCTCATGGATGCGCTATCGTGCACAGCACCTGTTTTGCGGAAATCCGCCCGCATGGGTTCTTCAAAACGTGTCGCAAGGTCGCTCCACGACAGGCAAGAAACACAGTGTGGGTTATCCGCACGCATGCTCTTGGGTTGTCTGCCCTGCGGCGTTAAAAACACCACGCCCCAACGACGTTTTTTCGTCGCACGCTTTTCAGCCTCCAGACAGTAACGCTCGATTTGTTCTTTCTGCTCGAAAGCATCGATCTTCACTTCAATCAAAACGAAGAAATTATCGGCATCGATCTCAATATCGACCCGATTCTTACTGTCGCCGTTCGGGTTGGATTCAACCCGCACGCGGCAAAAGCGTGTAAACGCAGCAGGAAAAGTCTGATTCTCTGCTGTGCGTATTGAGGCCAGCAAGGCATATAAAGGAACAGTACCAAAACCGTGTGATCCTTGCGGATCCAGCAGCCAGGCCAGCACCGCTGAATTGCGCACTTCTTTGCGCTTTAACCCCGCAACATCCCAGGGATCAAAAGACAATACGCGAGGCTGCACCGCCTGAAGCGGCGTTGATAAGCGACTAAAGAAGGTCATGAGTTGACCCACATCGATGTCTATTTTTTCAGTCGTTGTTGGCTCATTGAACGTTAATGCGTTTTCTGACCATTGTTGAAAAAAAACCGGCAACCATTCCACCAGAGACTGATGCGTTGTCTCCATATACCTTCCCTTTCACTGACGACCCTACGCCAAAGACAACGCGTATCGCTGGCCGTTTGCCTAAACCGCAAAGGCATCATCATAAGTGCCAATCAGTAAAAAGCGAATGTTTATGGAGTCGAGGTTTGTGGATTTAGAAAATGCCAACAAAGAAGGGAATTTCCCGAGCCGCATTGAACACACGGCGACTCGGGTGACATAACGTAGCGGTAAACCTGGCCTAACGGTAAACAATGCCACCATCAATCAGAATGGCCTGACCGGTGACATAGTCTGAATCTGGCCCTGCCAGATAGGAGACCAGACTGGCGACATCATCCGGTGTCTCAGCGCGACCCAGCGCAATACCATCAACATATTTTTTATAGGTTTCACCAATAGGGGCACCGGTGATTTCTGAGAAACGCTTATCGATTTCTGTCCACATTCCCGTGCCGACAATCCCCGGGCAATACGCGTTTACCGTAAT
>NZ_JAGFPF010000402.1:0-1542 GCF_025962695.1 Candidatus Symbiopectobacterium sp. NZEC135
AATATTTTGCCCACCCGTGAGCGCGCCAGCTTGATTATGACCAAAAGCGCTAATCATGCCGTTGACTATGTGCGTTTGAGAAAATAGCAGAATTACAAGACAGTAGGGGGTAATCCCCCCCTACTGACTACTTGCCACGCAGTGATATTTCGCCACCAATATAGGCCTTAATCTCGCCGTTCTCTTCGAGTAACAGCGCGCCCTGCTCATCAATTCCACGTTCGATCCCGTGGATCTCGCGCTCACCCATGATCAATTTCACTGGCCGATTATAGTAATTATCGATGGCTTGCCAGCGAGGGATGAACGAACGCAGTCCACCTTGTTCAAACACTTCCAACGCGTTACTCAATTCAGTAATCAGCGTAGCGGCCAGGATATTACGATCGATATCGATCCCAGCCTCTTGCAAATTGATCCATTCCTGCGTGACGCCTTGCCCAGAGGAAGGCCGCATCCGCAAGTTGATGCCAATACCGATCACTAACTGTGCCGCGTCTCCTGTTTTTCCCAGCAACTCAACCAGAATACCGGCCAGTTTGCGATCGTGCATATAGAGGTCATTGGGCCATTTTACTTTGACATCATGTGCACCGAGGCGATGCAGCACTTCTGCAATCACGATACCAATCGCCAGGCTCACGCCCACCGCTGCCGCAGGCCCCTGTTCCAACCGCCAGAACATGGAGAGATAGAGATTGGCACCAAACGGTGATTGCCATTGCCGCCCACGACGACCGCGGCCCGCGTGCTGGTACTCTGCCACACAGGCATCGCCAGAGTGCAAGCTCTCCAGCCGGTCTAGCAGATACTGATTGGTTGAATCAATAACGGGCAGTACCGCAACGTTATTTCCGGGGAGTGCGGCACGAATGACATTTTCATCCAGCAATTGCATCGGTTCAGGCAGGCTGTACCCTTTCCCCGTAACGGGAAACACATCCAGCCCCCATTCTCTGATGGTTTGGATATGTTTGTTGATACCGGCTCGGCTCATTCCCAACAGCTCACCCAGGTATTCACCCGAGTAAAACTCACCGTCGGAAAGAATCTGGATTAGCGTTAAAGGGACTCGGATATCTTTCATGACAGCACCTCTGTTGCGCTTACTTCACCCTGTGCCGCAATAAAGCGCACTTCCGGCTCAAGCCAGAGTGCAAATGTCTCTGCAACGTTATCACGCACATAACGCGCCAGTGCAACGATATCGTCGCTCGTCGCCTCATCAAGGTTAACCAGCACCAAAGCCTGCTGCTGATGGACCGCCGCGCCGCCAATGCGGTGCCCCTTTAACTGGCACTGATCGATAAGCCAGCCAGCAGCAAATTTAACCGTACCGTCGGGCTGTGGATAGTATGGCGCAGTGGGGTAACGCATCAGAATAGCCTGGGCCTGCTCGGCGCTAACCACCGGATTTTTGAAAAAGCTGCCCGCATTTCCCATCAGCGCGGGATCGGGTAATTTCTTACGCCGCATGGCACATACCGTAGTAAAGATAGCATCAGGCGTCGCAGTTGCAGGATCGAGCTGCGCCAAATCACC
>NZ_JAGFPF010000404.1:0-1535 GCF_025962695.1 Candidatus Symbiopectobacterium sp. NZEC135
ATCAAATTGCCGCAATTGCTGTAGGCCATTCTGCTCAGCCTGGCTCAATATCATCTGGGAAGAGGCAATGGTTCCCATCGCCATTGCTCCGCCCTGTAGCCCTTGCCCAATAGCAACTTGTTGCTGTGAGGCGCTTAGGGTAGATTGGAGTTGAAATTCCTGCTTCTGCGCCAACACGTGTTCACGAGTGGCAGATTGCTTCAAGCGGGTCATATCTTGCGCCCACATCGGATCATTCATATCCTTCCCGCGTGAAAGCGTTGCTTGAGCATCAAGTTTATTACCCAGGTTCTTGTGCTGAGTAATTTTGGCGCCCTGGATCTCATACCCTTTAATCGCCTGGCTTTGTCCTTTATAAGACTTGATTCCGCCAGTCAACGCCATACCACCGGTCACAAAGCTACTGGTAAGATCTTTTTTAAGCTGCTCTTGAGCAGCCTGCATGCTGTGCTCAACGGAGCGCTCGAGACTTTTCTGGCTTTTCTCCAACATACTGGTTTTCATGTCACGTTCAGCATGCTTGAACAATACTGCCGTTTTCGCCAAGTCGATGATGGGTTCAAAACGCGTACTAATGTAACCACCGAGAAACTTTGTCGCAGCCATGATTTTTTCTGGCCCACTCGCTATTTCTTTCTCCGGTATTACAGCGATTTTTTCATTCTGTGCAGGCATCAAAGCGCCATTTTGAGAATACAAAGCAATTTGTTTGTTTAACAAATTAGCATCCGTATCAGAAACCGGCTTGGTGATGTCAGGAATTCGAATATCAATACCGACAAGGTGACTGGAGGCTTGCTGCACTAACATCGCTCTATTTTGATTGATGTCGGTGGCACCTAAAGGCCTGGAACTCGCTTTCTCGATGAAACTGGTATTATCCATACCTTTGCGATGCATCTCATCAGGAAGAGCACTCGACCGCGGCTGGAAACTGGTATTATTGGGGTTTGAAATAGATACTGCCATAACGCCTCCTATTAGGCTCTGATATTTCTTACAACACTCTTCCCAGTGTTGGCTTTACTGCTTAACATGTCAGACAAAGTCATATTTATCGATTGAGATGCTTTGCTATCTTCTTCATGATTAGCAAGAATTTTACTGATGAGATCGCGCAAAATGGTGACATCCATTGCGGCCAAATTAAAATCAGCAATGGCCTTGGTGGCCTGAAGCCGGATATTTGAAATATTAATGCTCATTCCACTTTGAACCACAGGCATCGCCGTGTGAACGCCGTTTTGCAACATTTCCAATCGTTTCAATGCAATGTTACCTAAGCGTTTCGCATCTTCTGGATCGCTTAATTTCAATACCTTCATAACATTGGCATTTACTTTATCTGAAATGTGATCCAGTTTTTTATTGATTTCCCGTGTCACTCTTCCAACCTGGTTTGTTACAGATTGCATACTTCGACTCAATGCCGCACTCCCCTGTCGCATAGAGTTATTAACAAGTTGCGGCATGATTTTATTAATGACCTGCGTTATCGCCTGCTTGATTGACTGCATAATGGCAGAGGTCATTGC
>NZ_JAGFPF010000405.1:0-1531 GCF_025962695.1 Candidatus Symbiopectobacterium sp. NZEC135
GTATCGAAGAAGCACTGGCTGGCCGTGCTGCATTCAACGGTCTGAAAGAAGTGAAAGGCCAGGCGTAATCGCCTGTCCTCTATTGGGCGTTCGCGCCCGATAATACTCACCCGGAAGGGCTTCGGCGCTTCCGGGTTTTTTTATGTCCTTATTCTGCCGCTATTCTCCATCCGGGTGCGGATTTTTCCGGCATGCGTTTGCCTCTTTGGGAGTAATTCATCCCCTCATCAAGAGTAACATTCTAATTTTCAATCAATTATCTATTGATCTCGGGCAATGAGAACGAGTTTTCTTCTTAAAAAGCGTCTCGTATCTTTGTATATTGCGCGCCGATATATAAAAAAATACATATCGATAACCAAAATACAAAACTGAGATAAAGAAAATGACAATGCAGAAACGGAAAACCCGCATTCATTGGCTATTGCCTGCGCTATTGGCCGCGTCGCCTTCCTCCTGGTCCGCTGCGGCTAACGTTAAGCCTGAAGGGGATAAAAAAGAAGATGTGCTGGTGGTAACCGCCAAACCGGCAGAAGATTCGCCAAACCCGGCAGGGGCGGGGATGAGTGTCGATGCCGTCGAGATGGGGCCTCTGGGCAAGCGCGATCGTATCGATACGCCGTACTCCACCACCACGGTGACCTCCGCCATGATCGCCAACCAACAGGCGAAAAACGTCAACGATCTGCTGAAATACAGCGCGTCAGCGCAGATGCAGGCGCGCGGCGGCATTGATGTGGGACGCCCGCAAAGCCGCGGTATGCAAGGGGATGTGCTGGCGAACAGCCGCCTCGATGGGCTTAATATCATTTCTACCACTGCGTTCCCGGTTGAGATGCTGGAGCGGCTCGACGTGATCAACAGCCTGACCGGTGCGCTGTATGGCCCTGCCAGTCCGGCCGGGCAGTTTAATTTCGTGCAAAAAAGACCCACCGCGCAAACCCTGAACCGCTTTACTGCCGGTTACTCCAGCAAAGGCGCGGCTTCCGGTCATGCGGATCTGGGCGGTCATGTCGGCGACAACGATCAGTTTGGCTACCGCATCAACCTGCTGCACGATGAAGGGGAAGGCAGCGTCAGCGACAGCACGCTGCGGCGGCGTTTGGCCAGCGTCGCGCTGGACTGGAATCTCTCTCCAGATACGGTGTTGGAATTTAACGCCAGCGAATACCGCTTTAAGAAAATGGGCTATGCGGGCGGCTTTTCTTACGGCCCCACGGTGCAACTGCCCAGCGCACCGGACGTCACCCGCAAAGGGTACGGGCAATCTTTTGCCGGGTTGGACTTGGTGACGAAAACCGTCAGTTCCCGGGTAAAACACTTCTTTAATAACAACTGGTCTGTCACTGGCGGCGTGGGTTATCAGACGGCCGATCGCGGTATGCGCACGATTTCGAACAAGCTGTCGCCGAATTCAGACGCTATCACTTCAGGGTTTACCCAGCCTTATACCGCAGGGCGCTTCCGGGTGCTCAGCAATACGCTACAGCTTAACGGTCATATCGATACTGCCGGACCTTCTCATGCCGTG
>NZ_JAGFPF010000406.1:0-1531 GCF_025962695.1 Candidatus Symbiopectobacterium sp. NZEC135
TTAATGGCAATACTGTGCAGAATGACACGACCGGCAGCATGATTCACCCCATCGAAGAACTGATCGAGTATATCAGCACCTTCAGTGAGTTATCACCTGGTGATGTCATCATCACCGGTTCTCCCGGCGGCGTCGGGAAAAAACGCACACCGCCGCTGTTTTTGCATGAAGGCGATATCGTGGAAGTTGAAATTGAACGCATTGGCTGTTTGCACAACTGTGTTACCACTCGAAAAGTGGTTTGCAGTGCAGCGTAACCGCGCTCATTAAAAAATAATATCACTATGATGCTTAGCCGGATAAATGCGGTGATATGCCGGTTATCCGGTTTGTCTATTTTAGCTCGTATTCAGATTTTTTAATCGGTGACGGAAAATTATAATCAGGAGGAAAGAATGCGTGCGCTATGGGAAAAAATGCTTCAAGCCAGTATCGCAAAGAAACTCTACGGTGGTTTCTTTATCGTATTATCATTAATTATTGTTGCCGTGTTCTTCAGTGCATTACGTTTTTCTGAAATTCGTGATTTATATACCAAGACAGCGCTGGTGTCTGAGATAAACCATTATCTCGATCAGTCAAAAATTGCCCGAGTGAAGCTCTTTTATACGTTGGAGGAAGAGAACGCCAACAATATGATGAAGTACGTTTCACAGATAATGGCGCAGCAGGAAAAAGCGCGCCAATTGCGTTGGCAAGAGAGTGATGTGCAGCATTTCCAACGCCTGAATGAACAACTGACGCAATATCAACATGAACTGGAGGAGATCGCGCTCGCCGTGTCTGCGTTGCATGGGCAGAAGCAGGTCGTTCCCGCCGGGGAGAGCATGCAGAATACCGCACAGTGGCAGCGCCTCAAGGTGGCCGATGCGCAGTCCATTAAAACGGGGTTTGCCGTGACCGACACCCTTAGCCGTATCGCGAGCCAGCTTGATGAGAGAAACCAGCTCGTTATTAATCGTTCAGTTGTGGAAATCGTGGTTATCGGGATTTGCGCCGTTTTACTGGGCGTGTTGATCGCCGTATCGGTAACTCGTCTGATAGCGAGGTCGATACGCGCCAACCTGGAACTGGCGCAACGCATTGCACAGGGCGATCTGTCCGTGGTGGTAGGGCAAGTGCGACGTGACGAACTGGGCATGTTGACACACGCCATGATGGAGATGACACAAAAACTGTGCGGCCTGATGGTGGATATTCGGGACAGTGCGTATCAGGTGGCTGCGGCCTCTTCCGCCATCGCCGACGGTAACCGTAATTTGTCCTCACGTACCGATCAACAGGCGGCTGCGATGGTGGAAACGGCGGCCAGCATGGAGGAGTTGACCGCTACCGTGACCAACAATGCGGATAACGCGCGGCACGCCGGACAACTCGCGCGTCAGGCATCAGGCAACGCCAATCGCGGCGGTGAGATCATTAAGCAGGTGGTGACAACCATGTCGGAGATTACCGGCAGCTCGCGAAAAATCGCGGATATCACGTCGGTCATCAACAGCATTGCTTTTCAAACCAACATACTGGCGCTGAA
>NZ_JAGFPF010000407.1:0-1527 GCF_025962695.1 Candidatus Symbiopectobacterium sp. NZEC135
CCGGATGGCTGGGTGTCGGGGGATGTGGCCGCAGAAGGTGAGATGGAACTCAGCACCAAGAGTCTGTCTGTGGTGACGGCCAAAGCACGCAGCGCTGGATCGTGGCGCGGTATCGAACCGGTTGATTTGATGTGGTATGCCAAGGCTGGTAATGAAGAAATCAAGGTGGAGGCGTTCGGCTGCAAGCTGGTTGTCAGTGACATTCTGGACAACGATCCAAAGGGCGGCAGCGTCATGACACACAAAATTAAGTTTTTTGTGACCAGTCCGGATTTTGTGCGCATCAACGGCATTCCGTACATCGAAACGGACCTTACGGAAAAACTGATCGGGTAAAGATACCTATGCAGGAATATGAAAAAAACATCCTTTGGTTGGCCGTGTTGGGAGCGTTGATCGCCATCGGCAAAGTGCTGGCCAGTGATGAGAAAGTGACGCCGCGCCTGTTTGTTGGGCGGGTGATTTTGGGTTCCGCCACGGCGCTGGCTGCCGGTGCGGTATTGGTGTGGATCCCAGGGCTATCGCAGACCGCGATCACCGGGTTGGGGGCGGCGTTTGGTGTCGCCGGTCACCAGGTGGTTGAAATCTGGTTGCGGCGTCGTGGTAGTCAATTGCTGACAGGGAGAAAAGGCAATCATGACATTAAGTGAAAAACAGCAGCTTTTTACCCAGCTTGTGGCGCAGCTTATCGCCTGGGCGGGTGAGCGTGGCTACCGCCTGACCTTTGGTGAAGCCTACCGCACGCCAGAACAGGCAAAACTGAATGCCAAAAACGGCAGCGGCATTGCCAATAGCCTGCATACCCAGCGCCTGGCCGTTGATCTCAATCTGTTTGTCAATGGCGTCTACCAGACCAAAACAGAGGATTATTTACCGCTGGGTGAGTATTGGGAATCGTTGGGCGGCAGTTGGGGCGGGCGCTTTACATCGCGCCCGGACGGCAATCACTTTAGCCTCGAGCATCACGGGGTGCGTTGATGGATAAGGCCCTTTTCTGGATGTTCGCCATTGCGCTGGGTGTGAGCATTCTCTGCGATGTGGTTCGTACTGCAATGACCGTCTGCATGGTGTGGGGGTGATTGGTGAATATCTGGGCGATTGTCGGTGTGTTGGTCGCTACGTTTGCCGCAGGTTGGCAAGGGGCAAACTGGCAGCGTGATAGCGTTGAGTTGGCCATCACGCAGGCGGCCAACAAAGCCGGGGAACAATCCCGCCAGGCGATGCAGCAGATTGCCAGCCAATCGGGGCAACGGCTGGAAAGCCAACTGGAGGCGATACGCAATGCGCCAAACAAAGAGATCTATCGGGAGCTGGTTAAGCCGGTGTTTACTAACGTGTGCCTGTCTGCTGAGTATGTCAGCCTGTACAACACCGCTGTCGAAAACACCGAACGTATCCTTTCAGGAAAACCTGAAAAAGAAATGCCCGGTCACTAATTTACCCCGCATTAAGGGGAATACCGGAACGGATGCCGCCATGCCATTAACGCAATGGCCGGAAATATATGCTGATTGTGCAGTACGACAT
>NZ_JAGFPF010000408.1:0-1522 GCF_025962695.1 Candidatus Symbiopectobacterium sp. NZEC135
TGAACGTTGCCACGCTGTCAGCCGCGCCGCTGATGGCCGACAGCTGGCCGATTATCACCCCCAGTACGAAGATAAAAAAAAAGGCGCCGAAATAGCTGCCAAGCCCCGTGGTGTAGATTTTTAATATCGCATCCAGAGGATTCAGGCCATCTGGCGCGGTTAACCATGCCGTCACGGCTAAAAACAGGCTGGCGGTAAAGACAGAAATAAAGATGTGTATGCCTTTTATACACATCACCATCAAAATAATTAATCCGAGAATCAAACAGAAAATACCCATGATATTCTCTCTTCTATTTATTTATCAGCGTCAGAGATGATTAAATTAAACAACCATTCGCCGTGATTGAACGCGGTGTAATATGCCGCGCTCAACCCAGCTTCATTAATTTACCAATCGTCGCATATTCATTTATGCTGAAAGCACATCGGCAAAAGTCTGTAATGCCGTACGCGCCTGCTCGTAACTTTTTGTTTGTTGATCGATTTCAATAATAATGGAGGGAATACCTTCCTTATCGAGCTGCTTTTTGATAATGGGTGCATCAAACTCTTCCGGATCGCAAAACTTGGTTAACAGATACACCACGCCCTGCGCATTATTTTTCCGCACCATATCAACCAACACACTGCCGCGTTTCTTCTCGGGATCGTGTAGCAATGAGCACCCTTCGAGCTGGGCAATCTGCAAGGCCAGGCGACGGTAGGGATCGCTGTCAGGAGGAACGTCTTGCCGGAATTGGCGGGATTCGTGAGCCACTTCATCAGCCACGATCGCCATATGGTTGTCAGCAAAAATTTGCAGAATGGCAGGGCTGTCCGCGATGATGCCAGTCACCACAATGTTATGACCATCCCACTGCTCGGTTGGCAATTGTGTGCACAGTGCGCTGATCTCACGCACACGCAGGGTATGTTCCACCACGTCCATGAAATAGCCGCTTTTTATCACGGTATTACGCATCAGCGGGCTAATGGTACGCGGGTAGCGAGCGGCCACCTGTGAGAATTCACGCAGCGCGGTACGATGCTGATTAAACAGTTCAATGGCGCGATCGAGCGCTTGCGGCGTGACAGACTGCCCGGATATCCGCCCTAATTGCTGGGCGATACGCTGATACTGTTCAGTCAAAAACGCAATACCAGCCGGCATGGCGCGATTCTGTGGATGCACCAGTTGGATAAAGGGCACCTGCGGCACCCCCACCTTCCAGTTTTGCCCCAGGCATTTAAGGGTGTCACACAGCACCGGAATCATCACCGCCGACAGTTTATTCAGTGCATGATCCAGACCCAGTTCCAGCGTGGACAGCGCCAGCGCGCAGTAAAACGGCGGGAAGTATTTCTTGGCCTCCGAGATCTCCTTCCCTTCTGCCCCCCACAGGCCAAACGGTACCATGCCTGCCGCATAAACGATTTCATTCGGGGTATATTCCGGAAAGCAGCCGACAACTTGCTTACCGCTTTTCAGCAGCGCATTAAGTTGCTTGCCGGGGTTATTAACGATCTCCTGCAACTGTTC
>NZ_JAGFPF010000409.1:0-1517 GCF_025962695.1 Candidatus Symbiopectobacterium sp. NZEC135
TATTTATTTTCCTGTTTTAAGATATTTTATAATTTTCATATTAATCAATTAGTTAATAAATATCAGTTTAAATTCTGACTTAATTCTTATCTGCTTTAGCCAAGAAAAAGGGCTATGTCCGCTAAGACATAGCCCTTCTTTTATCAGCCGTTATCCTTACCCACGCCGATTAAACGCTCCCTGCACCACATTGCTTCCGTTCTCAAGGCTTACCATGTAGTCGGCATACCATTGCAGCATCTCACGTCTGCCATCAAGATATTGCGCATGGTTGTAGGTGCCACGGATAGCATTCTTATCAACATGCGCCAGTTGGGTTTCAATCCATGCGGTGTTGTAGCCCTGTTCATGAAGAACGGTGCTCATGGTATGACGGAAGCCGTGACCCGTAACCCGGCCTGTATAGCCAATTCGCTTAAATACCTGATTGATACTGGCTTCACTCATGGTCTTACTGGGATCATTGCGTCCCGGAAACAGTAAAGGAAATTGTCCCGTCATCGCTCTGATCTGTTCGATAATGGCTAGCGCTTGGGTAGATAGCGGGATGATATGAGGACGGCGCATTTTCATGCGTTCAGCAGAAATTTCCCATAGCGCTTTCTTGGTATCGATTTCTGACCATAACGCACCGCGCAATTCCCCTGTTCTCAGGCCAGTAATGATCAGCAATCTCGCTGCCAGCACCATCAGTTCACTACCAGAGTAGCCAGCAAGGGCTTTAAAGAAAGCAGGAAGCTCTTCGGTGGTCAGGAACGGGTAATGTGTAGACTCATGCCCCTGCATGGCACTGGTGAGATCAGGCGCGGGATTATACTCGGCTCTGCCTGTCACGATGGCGTAGCGAAACACTTCGCCGCAGCGTTGACGTACTTTTTTGGCTTTCTCGGTCGCGCCTCGGTCTTCCATCTTTTTCAGCACGTTTAGCAGTTCCAACGGCTTGATGTCTGCAACAGGACGTTGACCAATGAACGGGAAGACGTCTTTGTTGAACGCTTCAAGAATGTCTGAGGCATATCCCGCAGACCATTTCTTCACTTTCATGCTGTGCCATTCGAGTGCAATTTGCTGAAAGGTGTTTTTGACTTCTTCAATGTGGGCTTGTTTGCTTTCTTGCTTAAACGCACTCGGATCAACGCCATTAACCAGCAGCTTTTTAGCATCATCTCTTTTGCTTCTGGCATCGGCTAAGGTAATGGTCGGGTAGACACCAAACACCACACGTTTTTCTTTACCTGCGATGCGGTATTTCATGCGCCAGCTTTTGGTGCCGTTCGGGAACACCTCCAGATACATGCCCCCACCATCGGCTAACTTGTAGGGTTTATCTTTGGGCTTGGCAGTCTCGACCTGTCTGGCATTGAGCTTCATTTGGGGGCATCTCCTTTAGACCGAACACGATATGCCCCCACTGATGCCCCCAACTCAGCGTAGATTTCCGTGAACGTGAGTAGACGAGCAGAGACAATAAGGGCCGTGAAACCGCGTATTATAAGGGTTTAAAGGGTGTTTGAGTA
>NZ_JAGFPF010000040.1:0-39012 GCF_025962695.1 Candidatus Symbiopectobacterium sp. NZEC135
ACGCCCATAGGCGCGGGTGCGGCTTTTCCCTTGTTGTACGCCATCCCAGCTTACGCGCAATTCCGGGTAGACGAACAGCCCACTGCGGCGCGCCTCTGCGTCGGGCAAGGAGCCATCTGTCACGTAGGCTTTTATGGCTGCGCGTAGCGCGTTAACCGCATCGTTATACTGCGAACTGAGTAAATCCAGCGCTTGTGCGGCCGTGAGGCGGGCAGGGGAACCACAATGCGTCATCGTTCTTCCATCCTTTTTGGGTTATTTCCCGCAATATCATTGCGGCGGTTATACCCAGCATAGATCAGCCACGTGACGAAACGTATATCCATTATTCTGTTTGGTGAGGCTTTGAACAATATCTCGGTGCGGAGTCCGGGATAATAGCGCTTGATAGCAGAAAGAAAAAAGGCGCACAGAAGCCTGTGCGCCTGAGGTCAGCGGGGGGCGATTATGCGCGATCCCAGTGAGATTGTGCTTCACCGTTGATGTAGAGCGTGCGTTGATCCTGCGCGGGCAGGCGAACATGCAAGCGCTTCCAGGCAGGAGCGAAATCACCTTCCTGCGTGAAGGTCACATCAATGCGTGAGTTGTCGCTGGTGATGTTCCAGCGCAGCCACAAGGCGTTGCCTTGCTGCCAGCCGTTGGTTTCACCGTCATCTTCAAACAGCAGGCCGCTGTCCTGACCTTTACCACAGGGTGGGAACAGCAGCAGATCGCGCTGATCGTCCGTTTTATGGTCGACGTGTTTCAGGCGTGCAGAGGTTGGCAGCATCGCACCAGCGCGAACCAGCAACGGCAGGCGTTCCAGCGGCGCATCCAGGGTGATGGTTTGTCCGCCGCTAAACCAGGTGCCGGTGTAGAAATCGTACCAGCCAGACGCGTTCTTCGGCAGGTAAACCTGACGCTGACGCTGACCTTGTTCAACCACGCTGGCAACCAGCACATCGCGACCCAACAGGAAGTCATCGGTTTCTTGGAACGTGACGGCATCGTGTTCGTGGTCGAGGAAGGTAGGACGCAGCATCGGTTCATCGTCCTGGCTGGCGTGCCATAACTGGGTGTACAGGTAAGGCAGCAGACGATAACGCAGCGCAATGGCGTCGCGGATTGCAGGGGTGACTTCCGGGTACATCCAGGGTTCGTTGACCGTGTGATCGTCATTCCAGGAGTGGATGGTGAAACGCGGATGCATCACGCCGTTTTGTACCCAACGTACGAACAGCTCAGCATCGGGTTTATCACCAGAGAAACCGCCGACATCGTGACCGACGTTGTACAAACCGGAGAGACTCATACCGACACCCATACGGATGTTATAGCGCAGCGTGGTCCAGTTGGTGCGGTTGTCGCCGCTCCAGGTTTGCACGTAACGCTGCATCCCGGCACAGCCGGAACGGGAGATCAGGTAAGGGCGTTTTTCCGGCGCAAAGCGTTGTTGCGCTTCCATCGACGCACGCATCATCAGCAGCGGCATTACCGGGCGAATGTGTTTGATGGCGATGGGTTTGCCAAAGCCAAAGCAGCGCGCTTCGCCGTCCCACACTTCATATTCGTTGTTGTCGTTCCAGGTGGAATCGATACCCATTTCCAGCAGTTGCGAGGTGACGTTATCCTGCCACCATTTCACCGTTGCCGGGTTGGTGAAGTCAAGGTGTGAGCCTTCATCGTCCCAGAAGCAGGAGCGTTCAGGTGCATCTTGCTCGGAATCACGGATAAACAGTTGCTGCTCTGCTACCTGCTGGTACATCGGGTGGTCTTGCAACAGGCACGGTTTGATGTTGGCGGCCAGTTTCAGACCAGCATCGTGGAACGATTGGCTAAGCACCTTCGGTTGCGGCACTTTGTCGTAGTTCCAGTTAAATACGTAACGTTTATTGCCAATCGAGGTGTAGCCGGAGGACAACTGGAATGAATCACACGGGATAGCGTGTTCTTTACACAGTTCGATGAATTTCAGCAGTTGCTGCTGCGCATCGGGCGCGTCGGTGTAGTGCATGGTCGAACCGCTGTAACCCAGGCTCCATTTGGGGCCAAACAGGGTTTTACCGGTCAGACGCACGAATTTCTTGGTGACGTCGAGCACACGTGGGCCGAGGAACAGGTAGTAGTCGAGATCGCCCGCTTCTGCGCTGTAGCGACGGTAGGCTACGTGGTAGTTATCCAGCTCATTACCCAGATCCAGACGAGTGCTGCTCAGGTTGTCGTAAAACATCCCAAAGCTGACGTCCCCGCGGCGGGTGATGGTGAACGGCACGTGTTTGTACAGCGGGTCGGTAGACTGCGCGTTGTAGCCCATGGCATCGAGGTTACGCATTTCGTAACGGCGGCCAGCGCGGTTCAAATCACCGGCTTTCTCACCCAGCCCGTAGTACTGTTCCTGCGGATGGCGACGCTGATAGTGCTCAACGCCATCACCGTGGGCGTTCAACAGGTATGCACTGGTGTGACGGTCGGCTGCGAGCGGCTGCCAAACACCTTGTTGGTCACGGTATTCCCATGACAGCCACAGGGGTTGATGCACGGTAACGCGCAGTGTATCGGTAGCGATTTGCAGGCCGTCTTCAAGGGTGGTCAGGGTAAAACCGGGCAGGGCAAAGCCCGCGGTGCTTTCGCGTTCACGTCCTTCCCATGCCACATCTTTCCCTGCTTCCGGGGCGATGCTCCAGGTGCGATCCAGGGCGAGTTCCCCTTTACGTTTGATCAGCACACGAAACAGGTCATTTTCCAGCACATACAGGCGAAACAGATGCTGGTTGTCTACGTTGATTTCAACAAACGCTTGTGTCTGTTGGTTTAGCACCCAGTTTTTCAAAATTTTCATAGCAACGTTCCAAACTAAACAATCGAAGACATCACAGTACGAAAGGCCTTGTCGTAACAAGGCCTTTCTACAGCACGTTATGCAGCGCGCGCTTTATTACGACGCTCGGCGATGAAGGTAACCAGGAAGATGGCACCAATCAGGTCAAAGAAACCCATGGCGATAAACAGCGGGTTGTAGCCGATTTTGTCTGCCGTAACACCAATCAGCAGTGAGAACAGGAAGCTGGCGATCCAGGCAAACGAGCCACGCATCCCGTTGACCGTTGCCATTTGGCCTTTCTCGAACGACTCAACCACCAGCGCACTCAACATGCAGGAGATGATTTGGTGACCGAAACCACCGATGGAGATCAGCAGGATAGTGATATACGGGTCTTTAGTGAGCGCCACCATTGCCAGCGAAATCATCAGGAATGCGCCGGTAACGGAGCTGGCAACCACGGAGTTGACGCGGCTGCAACCAAACAGACGGGTATAGACGCGAGTCAGATAACCACTGGCGATACTGCCCAGGTCAGCGGCCAGGAAGGGCAGCCAGGCAAACATGGCGATCTGTTTCAGATCCATACCACGCTCTTTCGCCAGATACAGAGGCACCCAGAAGCTCAGTACGGCCCAGGCCGGTTCAGCCATAAAGGCAGGAATGGCGATACCGTAAAAGCGTTTGTTTTTACCTACTGTTTTCAGTGCGGTGAAGAAAGGCAGCTTAACCGGCGCAGGTTCGTTATCTTGCTTGATGAAGTCCAGCTCGGTTTTGCTCAGGTTCGGGTGTTTTTCCGGGTCATGATAGAACAACCACCACAAAACGACCCACAGCATGGCCAGCACGCCGGAGAACATGAATGCACCCTGCCAGCCGAGGTAGCTGTGTGCAATAACAATGATGGGGGGCGCTAACATGGCACCGATAGAGAAGCCAACGCCAGCCCAACCTGCGGCTATCGGACGCTCTTTTTTCGGGAACCATTCACCAAGGGTTTTGGCGTTGGCCGGGGTAGCTGCCGCTTCTGCTGCGCCCATAAAGAAGCGCAGGATCGCCAGATGCAGCCAACTGCCCGCACCTGCGTGGAACATACACATCAGCGCCCAGATAGAGGCACATACCAGAAAGCCGACTTTCAGACCGATAACGTCAATCAGCCAGCCGCACAGCGGTTGGAAAATGGTGTAGGCCAACTGGAATGCGCCAACGATCCAGGAGTATTGCTCTGTGGTGATCCCCATGGTGGCTTTCAGTTCAGGCGCCAGGATACCCAACGAGTTACGCGTAATGTAGTTAACGGTGACGCCTAAGAGAAACAGCCCCAAAACCCACCAACGCAGGTTCTTGATTTTTCGTTTCCCGTGCGCTGCGGGGGCAGCGTTGTCAATATTGAGACTCATGATAATCTCCGTCAGAGGGTGATGATTGATTTGGCCTGATAAGTTATTCTTTCTGTTACACCATCAGTAACCTAAAATACTCACCCTATCGCTATATTCTGATTATTTATATTAAAATTCAGGTTGTTATATAAGACTCTTCTTGAGGTTCTGTTTTCTCAATTGGTCTACCAATTAAGCCTAAAGGAGATAATCGATGTGGGATACGCTCTTTTTTGCAAAAATTTTCATAATATTGGCTTATTTTACCGTTGGACATAAAAACCGGTTAGGATATGGGCAGTTCTAGCATGAAAATTTTTTCATCTTCAAATTTGAAGGGGATCACAAAATGAATGGAAAGCTTAAAATCAAGGAAATTGCGGCACAAACCGGGCTTTCTATCAGTACGGTATCTCGCGTGTTGTCAGGCAAATTTAACACCAGCGAAAAAGCCAAGCAGCGCGTGATGGCCTGTGCGCGAGAGTACGGCGTGCTTGATGATATCGCTTCTGGGCGCCTGTTAATCAACGGAATTATGGTGTTTGCACCGTCGCGAGCGTTTGATTCGCGGTCTGACATCTTTTACTACAAAGTGATACAGGGGCTGGTCAATGCCCTGACGCCCCATGAGGTACGTTTACGCTACTGTGGCCTGGAAGAAAACAACAGTGATGCAGCCCTGTTTCTGGAAAAGATGAACGACCCCCTTACGGAAGCGGCCCTGCTGATCGGGATTGATGATCCCTATATTCACGCCCTGGCGGCTGATTTGGGTAAACCCTGCATCCTGATTAACAGCTATGACAGAAAGATGCGTTTACCCAGCGTCTCGCCGGACCACCGCTTGATTGGCGAAGTGGCGATGCACTATTTGATTGAGCAAGGGCACCATAACATCCTCAATCTGGTCTGTTTGCGGCGCTATACCATGGAGTGGCGTTTACAAGGGATCCGTGAAGCGCTTAGCGCCCATAATCTTCCTTTTGATGAGTCGCGTCATCTGTTGCTGGCAAACGGTTTTAGCGCTGTAGAGAGTGAGCGCGCATTGACGGAATTTCTCGCGCAGTGCCCAAACGATCAGCGACCAACCGCCATTTTGGCCGGCGGCGATTTTATGGCGTTAGGGGCAATGAATGCGTTGCAACATGCAGGGATTCGCGTACCGCAGGATATCTCCATCATGAGCATTGATGGTTTTAATCTGTTGGCGTTGCATGATATTGCGCTAACCTCGTTGCATGTGCCGCGTGATGAATTAGGCGAAGAAGCGATCAGGTTATTGCAACAGCGTCTGGCATCACCGCTACGTCCAGCCAGCAACATTTTGCTGCACGGCACGATGGCACTTAATGCCTCCGTTAAACGGCTGCGGGCCAGCAGAACGCCAACGCGCGGTGATGAAGAGAAACTCTACGATTAAGATGACTCACGTCGCAGGGCAAAAACGCGCAATGCGGCGTGAGCGATCGTCTGTTTAGCTTAAAACCACTGGCCGAAACGTCGGATATAGATGCGTTTCATCACCTGAGTGAGCAGGCAGTAGCTCAGCAAGGTGCCGACTAACCAGGGGAAATATTCCCACGGCAGCGGGGTTAAACCGATATACGCTCCCAGCGGTGAGAACGGAATATAGATCCCGACCGCCATGACCAATGCGGTGGTCAGCATCACCGGCAGCGCGGCGGTGCTTTGAATAAAGGGAATTTTCTGCGTGCGCAACATATGCACGACCAGCGTTTGCGACAACAGCCCTTCAATAAACCAGCCTGACTGAAACAATGCCTGATGCTCGACGCTGTTGGCGGCGAACACATACCACATCACGGCAAAGGTCGTAATGTCGAATAATGAAGAGGTCGGGCCAATCCATAGCATAAAGCGGCCAATGTTCTTTGCATCCCACTTACGCGGGCGTTGTAAGAACGATTTGTCCATTTTGTCCCACGGCAGGCTGAGCTGCGAGATATCGTACATCAGGTTTTGCAGCAGCAGATGGATGGCCAGCATCGGTAAAAAGGGAATAAAGGCGCTGGCAACCAACACGGAAAATACGTTACCGAAGTTGGAACTGGCGGTCATGTTCAGGTATTTGATGATATTGCCGAAGGTTTCACGTCCGGTGATCACCCCTTGTTCAAGCACCAT
Source organism: Candidatus Symbiopectobacterium sp. NZEC135 (assembly GCF_025962695.1). Classification (NCBI taxonomy): domain Bacteria; kingdom Pseudomonadati; phylum Pseudomonadota; class Gammaproteobacteria; order Enterobacterales; family Enterobacteriaceae; genus Symbiopectobacterium; species Candidatus Symbiopectobacterium sp. NZEC135. The sequence goes on from NZ_JAGFPF010000040.1 coordinate 6,331, forward strand.
CAGGTCTTTTTCCAGCAGAATGATTTCTGCCGACTCTTTGGCGATATCCGTTGCGGTATCCACCGAGATACCGACATCCGCATCACGCAGTGCCGGAGCGTCGTTGATGCCATCCCCCAAAAAGCCGACGGTATGACCGTTGTGTTGCAACATTTTCAGTACGCGTGATTTTTGCATTGGCGTCAGCTTGGCAAACAGTGTGCGTTGCTCCACTTCGCGCGCCAGCGTTGCATCATCCATCTTATCGATATCCGCACCGAGCAGCGGCTGGTCTGCATCAAGGCCTACATCTTTGCACACTTTGCTGGATACCACCGGGTTGTCACCCGTGAGCACTTTGACCTGCACACCGTTTTCTCTCAGCGCAGTGATGGCGCAAGCGGATGAGGGTTTCGGGGGATCGAGGAAGGTCAATAGACCATGGATTACCAGGTCCCGCTCATCGGCTTCGGTAAGTGGGAAGTGGTAATCGCTGGCACCAAATTCACGCGTTCCTATCATCAATACACGGAAACCCTGCTGGTTATAACGCTCTGCCAGTGCCAGCAGCGCACTACGACGGGCATCATCCAGTGGACGCTTTTCACCGTTATCGTCAATATGGGTCGCGATGGCAAGCATCTCTTCTACCGCACCCTTACAGATTAACTGGTATTGCTGGTTTCCGCTGTTGAGTAAAATGGACAGGCGACGGCGAATAAAATCAAAGGGCAGCTCATCGATTTTGTCATGTCGGGTCAGCGCCGCAATGTCCGGTTTTTCCTTGCCGAAGCGGATGATGGCTTTATCCATCAGGTTTTTCATCCCGCTTTGGTGGAAACTGTTCAACCAGGCCAGTCTCAGTACCTGCTCGCTCTCTTTACCGTTGACGCACAGGTGGTGCTCGAGAATGATGCGATCTTGCGTCAATGTCCCGGTTTTGTCGGTGCAGAGCACATCCATGGCACCAAAGTTTTGGATGGCGTTCAGATGCTTGACGACCACTTTGCTGCGCGCCATTCTGATTGCTCCCTTCGCCAGATTGGCGGTAACAATCATCGGCAACATTTCTGGCGTCAACCCAACCGCGACGGCCAGCGCGAAAAGCGCCGCTTCGGCCCAGTCGCCTTTGGTAAAACCGTTAATCAGCAATACCACGGGCACCATCACCAACATAAAGCGGATCAACAAACGGCTCACGCTGTTGACACCGCGATCGAATGCCGTTTGCGCACGGGTGCCGATGATGGATTTGGCCAACGAACCAAAGTAGGTGTGGTTGCCGGTAGCCACGACAACCGCTTTGGCGATGCCGCTGGAGACATTGGTGCCCATCAAGCAGATATTGCCCATCTCCAGCAGAGATGCACTCTCCTGAACGATAGGCGTCTGACAGGATTTCTCTGCCACATGGGCTGAGGTGTCATATTTCTCAACGGGCAGGGATTCACCGGTAAGGACCGCCTGGCTGATAAACAAATCGCGTGATTCAACCAGTTTTACATCCGCGGGCACCATGTCACCTGCCGAAAGTAAAATGATATCGCCAGGCACTAACGCTTGCAGCGGGATCTCATGGCATTCCGCGCGAGCATTGGGGTGGGCGCGGCGCAGTACGGTGGCGGTGGTGCGCACCAGTGATTTCAAGGCCTCTGCTGCTTGATTGGTGCGGAATTCTTGCCAGAAACGCAGCAGACCGCTCAGGGTTACCATGACCAGAATGATGATTATGCCTGTTAAATCGGTCTCTTCTCCGCGCTGCAAGGGCAACCAATAATCGGTAAATGTACCGATGGCGGCCAACGCCAGCAAAATAAAAATAAAGGGGTTATTAAAGGCGCTGATGAGCTGTGTTAACGCAGGGGGCGCTTTTTCTTGCGCCACTTGATTGGGACCATTTTCAAGTAAGCGCTCCTTTGCCTCTGCCTCAAGCAAACCGTCCAGGTTGGCTGCAAGCGAGGTAAGGGTGCTATCAAGGCTTTTTACCGCTTCATCTGCAATAAGGTAACTTTTTTTCACCGACTGCTGACGGCGAACGGGCAGGTTTTCTAACATCTGAGTCATAACCGTTACTCATTTTTAGGCACATCGCTTTCAGGAGGTCTTTTTACGGACCGTCTTTTTTAAGGGCGCAGAGAAACCGTCCTTCAAAGGCATGATGTGCAAACGGACTAATTGTTATGCGTAGCAGAGAGGACGGAGAAGCAAACGTGTTAGCGTGTCATCCCTTGCTACGCGTTATAAATTGCTGACTGGGGTGATCGTCCATTTCGGCTCCTTAACCGCTGAGAAGCGATAGCGTGAACGTAGTGATGCGGAACGCCAGGATCGCAGGAGTATCCGGAGACACCAGGCGTGTATTCAGTATGATCGCTTGACGGTAAGGTGGGGGCGCATTGTCATAACGCTGCTACCGCTGCCTGAGAGCAAGGGATTACTGGATATAAAGGCGCTATTGGCCGGGAGGAAAGAGTGCGTATGTGTAAAGATGCATTTTAATGCTTCCTGTTTATACGGCTGTTCGTATCTGCCGTCATGAATGAACGTTAACAGGGATGCAATCGTGATTGAAATGCTGATTGCGCCGCCCGCCGTTACCGGCAAGCCACGCACAATAGAATGTGTCAGTTTGCCGGAGAGATAATGCTGTTGTTTTTACCATCAATGTTTTTACGATCGATGCTTTCACAACCTCTATCGCTTTGACTGTCCAAAAATCTCTCTCCGCAGTTATACTGTGCGTACTATAGCGGATGAATTCTAAACGTATCCGCAACGCGTGAGTGATTCATATCCGTTTCATGAGGAATGTGACGCTCTCAGCCTTTTGCCCGCGTCAGTACGATAGAACACGCATAGCGATCGGCGGGGTGCACTGAAATCGTGGTTTCAAACGCATTGCCGTCTCGATCCAGATAGCGGCGCACAATCTTCAGTGCGGGCGATCCGGGTTCAACACCCAGCACCTTGGCAATTTTCGCTGTTTCCCGAATGCTGGCAACGTGTAGACGATGACATCTCGGCTTGCAGTTGATTGTCTGTGCCATGCCATAGTCAGCAACTACGCTATCAATCCTTTTCACGACGCGCAGATTGTTGTTCGTCAGAAAAAATCTTCCAAACAGGTTAGCGGGCGGTTTAGTCCTTTATGCACCTAATGCCCCCTCGCATCGGGGCAGGCAAGGCTCGAGGCGCTTACTGTACCGTTCGGTTGCGGCCTTTCCGTTTAGCGATATACAAATTTTTATCTGCGGCAGCAAAGAGTTGGTGTACGTGTTGCGTCAAGTCCATCCCTGGAGCGGTCCCATAGGCAATGCCGATACTCACGGCAACGGATACCGGTGAGCCATTAATCAGGCAGGGGGTGTCGTGAATTTGCGTGCGCAAATGTTCTGCTAACGCAAAGAAGTCTTGCTCGGAGAAATCAAAACACACCGCTGCAAACTCTTCTCCACCGATGCGGCTCACTAAGCCCGGTTCAGGGATAGCTTGCTGAATCAGGTTTGCGACGTGTTTTAAAACATGGTCACCGTTATCGTGTCCGTAACTGTCGTTGATGGTTTTGAAGTGATCGATATCAACCAGCATCATATTGATAGCCGCTTGACGATATCGGGGGATTTTCCCATAACTATTTAACGCATCGTTAAAACCATAGCGTGAAAGCAGGTGCGTGAGGAAATCGTGGCTGGCCTGCATTAACAAGCGGTGATTGAGCTGGCGGATGGTCTTTGCGTTCATGGCCATCAGCAACGGGCTAAAGATGATAGCGGCGATACTGATGCGGGCTATGGTGATCGCCTGCATAAACAGGGCATCCTGATGGTCATACATTTCCTGAACGTGAAGCGCTGTTGCGATCAGTTCAACAACACCCGTGCACAAGGTAATCAGGCGTATCGCCCACAGCGGGTACACGATGGCGCACCAGGTGAGCGCAGGCAGGGGGAACGCCAGAATGGCAATCGGGCCAACCAGCGTGCCCAATCCCAGTGACAGCACAAGGAATAGCAAGGGGATGCTGCTGTGCCAATCTGCTTTGGGTATGCGCAATGTGAAATCGCTGCGCAGCGTCAGCAGTAACGGTAAAAACAGCACTGCGGTATAAAACTGGTCACTGAACCAGTTGAGCACATCCTGTTGAAACGGCTGGCGTGTTTGCTCGGCCATGTGTTGCGCGAACGCGCCGACCAACGCACAGCAAAGGGCGGCGATCATACAAGAAGCAAATAGGTGTAATGAGGAGGTGATATCGGCTTCTGGCTGACGATATCGTTCTGGCCAACGCAATAATTTGACCAGCACAATGATAAACACCAGGTTGGCACCATTGATGGTGAAGGCGCTGATGCCCCAGCCATAAAGCAGGCTGTCTTGCGCGATCATGGCGCTGTAGGTAACGCAGTAATACCAAGGGGTATTCAGATAGCGACACCGATAAAACAGAGCGGCAACCAGAATGTTGACGGGCCAGAGAACAGAGAGATCGATGCCTGACATACGCGCATGTGAACCTAGCATGCAGCCCAGTAGTGCCAACATAAAAACGTTAAAGCTGTTTAGAAGCACATTGTCACTTTTAAACAGTGTCAGGTTTACGCGCATAATCTCTGCCCATTTCTCCACGGGATAGTGCTCTGCCTCTCAAATAGCGTGTAATCATACACGTAAGCCCGGGAGCAAACAGTACTCTGCATGAAACCTGCTGGTTTTTAACGTATTGTTTTTGATCACAGTAGAGGCAAACTCTCGGTATTTCGGTAAAAAAAGCCGCTAATAACGGGATAGAAAATCCTTTTTAGCGCTAGTGTTATAACCAGAATACTGCGTGATGGCATGCGCATACTTTTTCACTGTCAGGAGTTCATCATGAGAATAAAACAGGGTATGTGTGGATTGTTGATGCTGCTGCCGCTTTATGGCTTGGCACAGGCGACGGGTTCTGACGTTATCGAGGGTTACACTACGCAGCAGATTGCCGATGCTCTACCGAAAGCGATAGATGGCTTGCAGAGGCGCACGGTGGAAGTGGTCTCGGATTACCATACTTTTCAGGTGGAATACGTTGATCCTGCTACCATGCGTAAAGTGCTGGTCACGCTTTATACCTTACCGGCAGATGCAAAAGGCAATATCCCCGTCGCCTCCAGCGATCGCGATCTGGACGCCGTGGTCGCCAGTGCTGAAAAAGAAATGTTGCGTCAGCGTATCAAACCGGAAATGAAAGAGCTGGCGGCGCCGGATGCGCCCCGATTTCGCTGTCTGCAAACGGTAATGAATGAAAAAGTGGTGCACCAGGTTTGCTCAACCTTGTTTAAGGGGCGCGTGCTGGAGATCCAACCCGTCACTCTGGTAAACGACAAGAATTTCGCGCCAGCTATGCAACATGGTGAGGCGTTGGTGGTACAGTTCGGCAAAATCATGAGCAACGCAGTGAAATAAAGTGGAAGGGCAGGCTGGTAAACCAGCCTGCTTTGCATCAGTCAGGGTTTTCTGTCCAGTCAAACTCCAGTTGTCTGGCGGTTTTTTCTGCCAGCGTGCGCCCCGCAAAACGCTCGACCAGATGCAGGCTCATATCAATGCCAGCAGAAATTCCTGCCGACGATACGAGCGCCCCTTGGTCAACCCAGCGCACATCACTTTTCACGTCCAGCGTAGGGAACATGACCTTCAAGTCGGCAATATCTTCCCAATGGGTCGTTACTGAACGGTTGCCAAATAGCCCGGTTTTGGCGAGTAAAAAAACACCAGTGCAAACAGACGCACTAATGGTTGTTTGCGGGATTTGGTGAGCAAGCCAGTCAATCACTGTGGTTTTTTCCATCTCTGCGGTAACTACCCCACCGGGGACGATCAGACAATCCAACGCAGGATGATCGTCGAGTGCGTAGTCGGGGTCGATCTTTAAACCTGCACGCGCGCGCACTGGAACAGGTTTTTCTCCGAGCGTGAACACATTGAAACGCGGTGTGGAACCACCCGCCACACGCGTTGCGCAGGTAAAAACTTCATAGGGCCCTGCAAAATCTAATACCTCAACATTATCAAAAACATAAATTCCAATTTGCAGCGTCATTGCTGGCTCTCCGCAGGAAGGGACATCCCTTGGATGGTATAACCAGGTGAGGAAAAAAGAAACGTCATGCCAATAAGAGCATAGTGCTTACAGACAGGATTGCGGTAGTTGTTAATTCCGAAAAGTAAGAAAATCTACCTATTTTCGCACTGCCATTATCACTCTGTTGTAGTATGTGCTGGTATGTATTTCTTGTTTACTTGGTATCAAATTTCGGCTCGTTTTATTGCGTGCCATTTTAGCGTGAGGTATTTATGCAACGACAGAAGTGGTTTAGCGTGTGTGTCCTAACTATTCTGCTGATGACGACAGGAACCTGGACTTTGCATTTTTTCCTGGATGGTGGGGTTGTCAAAGGGATTGCCTGTTACTTTGTAAAACTGATGAGCGGAATTACGCCACTGGCGGCAATCCGCTCTGTGGTTATGCCCCAACATAGCCCGAAGGCCATGTTGGGGTACCAGAAGCGCCTTACTGCACGACCCTAGCTCCGAATAACCGCTATACCAGATCGAAACGATCCAGATTCATCACTTTATTCCAGACAGCCACGAAATCGTGCACAAATGATGCCTGCGCATCAGCACTGGCATAAACCTCTGCCAGCGCACGTAGCTGTGAGTGTGAACCGAAAATCAGATCTACGCGTGTTCCCGTCCATTTTGGTTGACCCGTGGTGCGATCGCGCCCTTCAAACAGTGTGTGCGATGCATCAATCGGGTGCCAGGTGGTATTCATATCCAGCAAATTGATGAAGAAATCCGTGGTCAAGGTGCCAGGGCGTTGGGTAAAGACACCGTGCGCGGTTTGCCCGGTATTAATATTCAGTACGCGCAACCCACCGAGCAGTACGGTCATTTCCGGTGCTGTAAGGGTAAGCAACTGCGCCTTGTCCACTAACAATGCTTCCGGACTGATGCTGTAGTGCCCTTTCTGATAGTTGCGGAAACCATCGGCAATGGGTTCGAGTACATCGAACGAGGCGACATCGGTTTGTGCCTGAGAGGCATCCATCCGTCCTGGAGTAAAAGGAACGGTGACCGATTGGCCTGCTTGTTGCGCTGCCTGTTCGATGCCCACGACGCCACCCAGCACGATGATATCGGCCAGTGAAACGCGTTTGTTGCCTGATTGTGCGCCATTAAATGCGTGTTGCACGCGTTCCAAAACGCTCAACACCTGCGCCAACTCTGCGGGCTGGTTTACTTCCCAATGGTTCTGTGGCGCAAGACGCAGACGTGCGCCGTTAGCGCCACCGCGTTTGTCTGAACCACGAAACGTGGATGCGGATGCCCAGGCCGTTGCGACTAACAGTGATACGCTTAGCCCCGTTGCGGCAATCTGTTGTTTCAGCGTGGCGATATCCTGCTCGTTGACCAGTTCATGATTCACTGCAGGGATCGGATCTTGCCAAATGAGTTCTTCGCTCGGCACTTCCGGCCCCAGGTAGCGAGCACGTGGTCCCATGTCGCGGTGAGTCAGTTTGAACCAGGCGCGCGCAAAAGCGTCGGCGAATTCCTCGGGATGTTCATAGAAGCGTCGCGAGATTTTCTCATAAACCGGATCAACGCGCAGGGAGAGATCGGTGGTTAGCATGGTGGGAACGTGGCGCTTTGCCGCATCGTGGGCATCGGGTATTTTTCCAGCGCCCGCGCCATGTTTTGGTTGCCACTGGTGTGCGCCCGCCGGGCTTTTAGTCAGTTCCCACTCGTAGCCAAACAGGTTTTGAAAGAAGTAGTTACTCCACTGGGTCGGGGTTTGTGTCCAGGTGACTTCCAGCCCACTGCCAATGGTGTCCCCGCCTTTTCCGCTACCGAAGCTGCTCTTCCATCCTAATCCTTGTTCTTCGATGCCTGCGGCTTCCGGTTCGGGCCCGACCAATGCGGCATCGCCTGCACCGTGTGTTTTGCCAAAGGTATGGCCGCCAGCAATCAATGCCACGGTCTCTTCGTCATCCATTGCCATACGGCTAAAGGTTTCCCGAATGTCTTTGGCGGCGGCGAGTGGGTCGGGGTTGCCGCCGGGACCTTCCGGGTTGACGTAAATCAGACCCATTTGCACCGCAGCCAGCGGGTTTTCCAGATCCCGTTCACCAGAATAGCGTTTATTATCCCCAAGCCAGGTGGTTTCCGCACCCCAGTAAACATCTTCTTCCGGTTCCCATACGTCGGGGCGCCCGCCTGCAAATCCAAACGTTTTAAAGCCCATGGATTCTAATGCCACGTTGCCGGTCAGGATCATCAAATCGGCCCATGAGATGTTTTGGCCATATTTTTGCTTGATCGGCCATAGCAAACGCCGTGCCTTATCGAGGTTTACGTTATCAGGCCAGCTGTTCAGTGGCGCAAAGCGTTGCTGTCCCGCTCCTGCGCCACCGCGTCCATCGCCAGTACGGTAGGTTCCGGCGCTGTGCCAGGCCATACGAATAAAGAGCGGGCCATAGTGGCCGAAGTCTGCAGGCCACCAGGGCTGGGAATCAGTCATCAAGGCATGGAGATCTTTTTTAACCGCTGCTAGATCGAGCCTGTTGAAGGCGGCGGCGTAATTGAAATTTTTACTCAGCGGGTCGGAGAGCGGGCTGTGTTGATGGAGTACTTTCAGACTGAGCTGATTTGGCCACCAATCCTGATTCGTGGTGCCGCTGCTGGCGATAGGTTTGCTGCCACCGCCAGAAAATGGGCATTTGCTTTCAGTTGTCATGCAATATCTTCCTCTGCTGATGAGTTCCATGGGGCCTGGCACAAGGTTGCCCGGTACAGTGCTGTGGATACATTAAGCGTAGCCATCTTGTGGGCATTGTTAAAATCGAAAAAGACAACTATTACGATAGTTATGATCTATGTTTATTTATAAATCGATAGGTTGAGTAGTCTATGGCAAGGTAGGGGATGACAACGCACGACTGGGTAGTCGGTATGTCATCACGTTGGCAGATCTTTATGTCTAAAGAGTGAACGATATGTGAACAGTAAAAAACAAAAACCACTGAAATAACTTCATAAATATTATAGTGTTATTGTATCTCACTGATTTTAATGTCATGGGGTTATCACTGAAACTCTCATGTTTTTGTCGATAGCGGTCGATAACAGATAACAAGGAGTTGAAGAATGCCACGGATAGCTTACAGTGAAAGGACTGTATCTTGTCATCTGAACTCGGACGACGCGCGACACCTCGCTACTGCACATAAATACGCATTCTTATTGAGGGTATAATGGATAATTTTCAAAAAGAGATAGATGAGAGAACAAATCTCACTTCCTCCAATAAATTTGAACTGCTGTTGTTCCGTTTGGGTCCCGCAACGCAGGGCGCCGAGTCTGAGTTGTATGGTATCAATGTGTTCAAACTCCGTGAAATCGTGCCAATGCCCTCGCTGACCAAAGCGGCGGGTATGAAACCGCCGATGATGGGGATGGTGAACATTCGCGGGCAGGTCATTCCGGTTATCGATCTGCCAGCATTGCTGGGCTGTGAGCCAAGCACTGGGTTGAACATTCTCCTCATTACCGAGTATGCGCGCAGCACGCAGGCTTTTGCTGTGGAATCGGTGGATGATATTGTGCGCCTGGACTGGAGCCAGGTGCTGGCCGCTGAGAATGGCGTTAATTCAACCTACATTACCAGCATCGCGCGGTTGGATGCTGATAAATCCAGTAACCGCTTGGCCTTGGTTTTGGATGTAGAACAGATTCTGCACGACATGAATCCGGTCGATCGCGACATCAAAGAAGATAAACTGAAAACCAAAGGGTTCCGTCTGAAGCCGGGCACGGTTGCGATTGTAGCCGATGACTCCAAGGTAGCTCGCTCCATGCTGGAACAAGGCTTGAGCGTCATGCAGATCCCCACGTTGATGCATGTCACCGGTCAGGAAGCCTGGAACAAGATTCAAGCGATGGCGAAGGAAGCTCAGCAGGAAGGACGTCCGATTACGGATAAGATCTCCTTTGTGCTGACGGATCTGGAAATGCCTGAAATGGACGGTTTTACGCTTACCCGTAATATCAAGCGTGATGAATTCCTTAAAAAACTGCCGGTGATTATTCACTCTTCACTTTCTGGCAGCGCGAATGAAGATCACGTGCGCAAGGTGGGGGCGGATGCCTACGTGGCTAAATTTGAAATTAATGAATTGGCAGAGGCGATCCACTCTGTTCTAGACTGATAGCGTTGCCAATGTTCAAGATTCATGCCGCGGGTGCCTTAATGTGCATCAGCGGCATTTTTTATTATGCCTGTTGCGGTGTTTTGGAACACAGCCAGATGCCAAAGACAATCAGTAGCGCACTGACCAGATGAAAGGTTTCCAGTGTAGTATTGAGGAACACCAGACTAAATACTCCTCCCGATAACGGAATCAGGTGAGTATAGATTTCTCCCCGCGTTGCACCAATATCGCCAATACCTCTGTTCCAAAAAACATAGGAGAGCCAGGACGGGAATATGACCAGATAGGCCAACCCTGTTAAAAAATCCCCGCTAAATCTCTTTCTCTTAATCAACAAAGTGTGGATGATTCTACACCGCAATAATATTGACAATGATTCATATCAATAAGAATCATATTTTGGCACATAGATCAAATAATGGCTATTGGCAACTATATTCTGATTGTTGTGTTGTGCTGATACAATTTTGTTGCGAAGAGGATATCGGCGATAAAAATTTTCTTATAGATATGTATGGTTTTTTTCATCAGTGTCTACTGTGCTTATCAATATAATTACTCTGAAAAATAGTATGGGTGAAATTATTCTGTGCTGGCCTCTTGTAATAAGATAAATACCTGATGGTTTGTCTGAGGGTTTTTATCTATTTTCTTTGTATATGAGGGTGTTACCCCTTTCAGCGAGAGCACAAGGAGTGAACAATAATGTCGCATAGTATCGCACTACCTAACAGTGGAGATTTTATTTATTCTGATTTTAAATTGTTAGATAAACTCTCTGATTCTAATGATATATGTAGAATTACGAGAAATAAAAATGGTGAGGAATATTTGTCTTCGGCATATTCATTGAAAGAGAGATTTATTCAATTCATTTCTTATATTCCTCTGCTATCTCGCATGGATTTTGTCTCCAAACAACTTGATTTAATCAAAGCAGATCAGGCAGAGGCTGTTTCTGTTTTTTTACGTGTATTACGAGACGAATTTGGTAGTAACAGCTTTTGTTCTGAGAATCGTTGCCACGAAAAACGGCCGGACTTTCTAAAATGTAAGGATATTTCTATTTGGCTCAACGATGCTGCAAATTCGACCATTCATCAACGCGAATGCACTGACGTAAATAATGAGAACCTGGCAAATTTGAAATCCGGGTTGATATCAAAATTCAGTGCATTATCTTCGGAGTCTCTTGATTCCTTTGTTGAAAATAAAATTAGTAATAATCATGTGGATATCATTGTCAATAAAATAAATGTGATTTTACAAAAAACAAAGATCCCAGAGCATCTTCATGTTAATTTGAGAGCGAGCATTCTTGAACACCTCAATCTCAATGCGTTGGACAGCGAGCATGCGTTGAAATCTATTTCAGATTTTATCTGTGATTTTATGAATGTGAGCCACATGACGAATAACAAAGTACCTTTATGTGGAAAGCCATTCAAGCTACCTGACGATGTATTACGTATTTTGGAAAGAATACAAACCAAAACTGATTTTACTTCTACAGGGATTCTTCTCGCTGGTGTCGCTGAGCTTAAGGCGGAGATTAAATCTGCGGGGCAGATAAAAGATGAAATAAGAAGTAGTTTGCATGCCTATACGATGATAAATGCTTACATGCATTCGCTTGTTGCACCCGCACTTCCAATGTCGCTTGAGTATGAATATATCTCTGCTCATTCATTGGCCTCCCAAACGCTATCTGTACCAGCGGCACGCCGTGCGCCATCTATGCCAACGGTATCACAGGTATCATTGGCTCCCCCGCCTCCACCTATGCCTTCGACATTATGGTTATCATCCGCCCCCACATCCCAACCACAGCTTTCATCCCGAACATCGCAATCGGAGAAGTCTAAAGGTGGAATAGAAAAAAAAACGATGACACATGCTGCGCAAGCAGGAGGAATCACGGGCGTAATGAATGACGAGTCATTTTTTAAAAAATTACAGCAAAGACGTAATGCGTTGGAAGGTAGACCCCAAAACGAGAACTCGCGTGAGGATAGTACCACTGAAAGAGTTAAAGCGGTAAGTCATCATCATGATGACACAGGTATGCTGGCAATAATGCAAAGAGGATTCGAAAAAACCTATCCCTCTCAAGTACCTTTTGATTCAGGAGCGTCTGATGATTCAGGATTAAATACTCACTCCAATCGGTCATCGGTTTCTGGAGACTCAGCATGGAGCGAATAAACCCCGCATTGCAAATTAAGCATCTGGGAGAGATTTTAGGGCTGGAAATTTTTCTCGATGAAAAACAACAGGCCGTTTTAGTTATCGATGGACAGTTCCCGGTATCTTTGCATTTTTATGACGAGCAATGGCATTTTTATAGCATGGTATGTCATTTGATCAATGATCACGACACCCTCTCTTTCTATCAAAAAGTATTGATAAAAAATTTAAGCGAGTTACGCTCAGGTATCGGGGGGCTTTGCTTGAATGAAACCGCAGAGATTCTCATGTATGTGGGGGAACCTAAGAAGACGATCTATAACGCGAACGAGTTGTACGAAAGTTTAAATCAATATGTACAGCGTTTGGATGCGCTGCGTGAAATGCTGGAATAGGTTCGGTTTGAACGGGGTGTCGCTGTCACGACGTCCGTGAGATAAACAGAAAAGCCTTCCCTGCATATGGTCGTTGAGCAGGGAAGGTGATGATTAGCGTTATTATTTATTACCACTTTCTTGCGTTGTGTTTGGCGCAGTGATGAGAGTACGCCGCATATTTATTCCGGTGACGCCCAATGCCAGTGTGATCAGTGGTGCAGCAATGTTAAAGATGGCAAACGGCATGTAGGCCATGGTGGAAACACCGAGCACGGCGGCCATATAAGCACCACAAGAGTTCCAGGGAATTAACGGCGAGGTGACAATACCTGCATCCGACACCGCCCTGGAAAGGTTTTCCGGTGCCAACCCTCTTCGGGCAAATTCAGATTTAAATAAGCGGGTGGGCAATAGCAGAGCAATGTATTGATCGCCTGCGGCAATGTTTAAACCAATCGCAGTAGCAACCACCGAAGCAATCAAGCGGCCTACCGTTCTGGCACGCAATAACAGCGGTGTAACCAGCTTGTTCAACAGACCAAAATCATCCACCATTATGCCAAAGGTGACTGCGCCGATGATGAGCCAAATGGTCAGCAACATGCTATCCATGCCACCGCGCGACAGTAACGCATCGATCTGCTCAATCCCCGAGTTCTCCTGAAAACCCGTTGCCATTGCTGTCCACATGGCTTTAAGGGCAAGCAGGATGGGGGCGGTATCAGGCTCAACGATAAAACGCAGCACCACCTGTGGCTGCATTATCGGTGTCATAATGCCTGCCAGTAATGCGGAACACATAATCGCCAGTGACGCAGGCACCTTTAATACCGAAAGCGTAAGTAAAAAGAACAAGGGCAACAGGTTCCAGGGCGTGATGTTGAACAGTTCGTTAAACCGTTTCAACTCATTATCCGTGACGGTGGCATCGAAGGCGCTGTGTTGATTAATGCCGAGAATAATAAACGCTAGCAGGGCAATAACGGCTGCGGGCAGCGTTGTCCACATCTGAGTGCGAATATGTTTATACAGCTCGACGCCATTTAATTGGGCTGCCAATACGGTGCTTTCAGAAAGCGGCGATACTTTATCACCCACATAAGCACCGGAAATCACGGCACCTGCCGTAATTTCTGGGGATAAGCCGAGCATATTGGCTAATCCTACTAAGCCAACGCCCAATGTACCTGCGGTTGTCCATGAACTGCCAATACTCAGCGATACACCTACACACACCAAAAAAGCGATAGGATAAAACCAGTTAGGCATAATCATGACGATGCCGTAATACACCATGGTTGGAATGGTGCCAGACATGTTCCAGGTGCCGATCAATGCACCTACGGAAAAAAGAATAAAGATGGCACCGGAGACGGTGGCAATCCCTTTTCGCCCTGATTCAGAAATCTCTTCCCAACTGTGGCCATTTTTTAATATCACCATCGACGTGATCATGGTGCTAAGAATAATGCCCACTTGCAGCGGGCCATTTACCGCATCCAGGCCGAATAAGGTAACGGATGCCCCCACCAGCACGATTAAGGTGACGATCGGGAGTAAAGCATCAAAATAACTTGGCGCTTTTATTGTACGGGGAGACTTGGGATCGTTGACCATATATGCTCCATATCCCGTTAAGGTGAAAATGTTTTTTTAAATTTGGCATGATCGTGTTGCGCGGCGCTTTCTGGTTTAAGCATAGCCGCTTTTTGCCGTGGTATCGAAGTATGTAATGGGACACCCATTGCCAAAGGTTAGTCTGTTTTTCTCATCCCTTTTTTACTTTGTAAAGATTCCCTATGAAATTGTAAAGAAATGCAAATGATAATGACTATTGTTTGCATTCTTATTCAAATCGTCGCGCAAGCCACTTCGTTGGCATCCATCTAGACGCGTTTAAAGGGAGTTGGGATGATAAAAAAAATGTTTGTTTCGGCACTTGCCATCACGGCAGCGCCTTACGGGATCTCCGCAGAAAATAACGATGTTATGGTTGTCACTGCTTCGGGATATGAACAAAAACTGCGGCAGGCGGCGGCCAGTATTTCTGTCATCAGTCAGCGTGAGCTCAGTCAGAAAAGTTATACCGATCTTGCCGATGCGCTCAGTGATATTGAAGGGGTGGATGTCCATAGTACGACGGGCAAAACGGGCGGCCTTGATATCAGTATTCGCGGTATGTCCAGCAGCTATACGCTTATTCTGATCGATGGTATCCGACAAAATGGTACCGCGGATGTTACGCCAAATGGGTTTGGTGCCATGAATACCAGCTTTATGCCGCCGCTTTCTGCCATTGAACGTATTGAGGTTATTCGTGGGCCGATGTCGACGTTATATGGCTCTGACGCTATTGGCGGCGTGGTGAATATCATTACCAAAAAAGTGCCCAATGAGTGGGGCAGTACTGCAACGTTGGAGCACACCTTTCAGGAAAACACCGACTTTGGTGACAGTTCTAAATTTTCATTCTATTCCGGTGGGGCATTAATTGAAGATAAACTGGGGCTGTCTCTACGTGGCAGTATTTTTCGTCGTGGGGCTTCTCAGGTTGAATCATCAAGTACCGGTACTGAACTGAGTAAGCGTGGGCCAAACCCCGTTAAATCGGATAATTATACGCTTGGTAATAAATTGCAGTGGCAGGTCAATGACAAAAATGCGCTCTGGCTGGATGGTGAAATCGCCAATCAGAAATATGATAACGCCGAAAACCAACTCGGTACGATCGGTGCCGCAGGGGGATATGAGGATACGCTGCGCTATCAGCGCCGCAAAGTGACCCTTGGCAGTGATAATTACCTGAGTTTTGGTACCTGGAGTTCGAGCCTCTCGTACAATAAAACGGAGAATAAAGGCCGGCTGATCACCAACGCTTCTGTTCCTGCCGCTACAGGCCTGGCGGGAACCAAGCGCGTTCTTGAAAATACTAATATTATCCTTGATTCCAAACTGGTCGCGCCGCTGGGTGACAGCCATCTGTTAACGGTAGGAGGACAGTATTGGGATGCTCGCATGAAGGACGGCATCGTTCTGGCGAATAACGGCAAAGCGTTCCGTCAGGACGCGTGGTCTCTGTTCACTGAGGATGAATGGCGAATTGTCGATCCGCTGGCGCTGACGTTTGGTGCCCGTTATGAACATCAGGAAACCTTTGGCGGACATGTGAGCCCTCGTGCCTATCTGGTGTGGGATGCACATGATGATATCACCGTGAAAGGGGGCGTCAGCACTGGATACAAAACGCCGTCTCTGGCGCAATTGCACGATGGTATCAGTGGGGTAAGCGGGCAGGGGGCGATTAGCACGATCGGTAACCCGAAATTGAAACCGGAAGAGAGCGTCAATACTGAACTGGGCATTTACTATGAGAACCAGAGCGGTTTTGGTGCTAACGCGACGCTATTCCACAACCGTTTCAAAAACAAAATCAACAGCGAAGTCATCGACAGCGTCACCAGTACCTATACCAACATTGGCCGAGCGACCACTCAGGGCATTGAGCTGGCAACAATCATTCCTCTGTGGTCTGATGATTGGTCACTCAACATGAACTACACCTTCACTGACAGTGAACAAAAGGATGGCGAGAATAAAGGGGCGTCACTGACCAATACGCCCAGACATATGGCGAATGCGCGTTTGAATTGGAACGTGAATGAGAAACTCTCTACCTGGTTAAAGGCAGAGCACCGCAGTAAAACCGCGCGATTCACTGACAACTACGAAAACCTGAGCCCTGCGAATAAGGTGGTTTACGACAATCTGGGCGCATATTTTAAATCCTTTACTGTCTACAATCTTGGCGCATCATATAAAGTGTCCAAAGATGTGACGCTCAATGGCGCTATCAATAACTTGACGGATAAAGATTTTACCCGGACACACGTGTTTGCTGTGGGAAGCGGGACAACAACCGCTGGGGATTACTTTACCTCTTCCCAGAGTACTACCGGTTATGTGATGCCTGGGCGTAATTACTGGCTTTCCGTGAATGTGAATTTCTGATCCTTCATGCGTTGTTGCGTCATACAAAAAATCAGAAGGCGCAGTACAGGACGACTTCTGATTTTTATTGTATCTCTGCCATACTTCAGATCATCCGTGCGTTGTTGGTAGGTAAGCCATTCCCGCTGTGCAACGTATTTTGTTGTCTGCCAGCGAGCAGGCCGCATGATCGCTTTGGTTCCCATAATGAAGATTAAATGGAAGAAGTATGCAGTGGAAATCCCTGACTCCTGGCCTGATAAATCTGCTTGCTTATGAACGCACCTGGTTAAAGTACGACGTTCGCGCGGGGCTTTCGGTGGCGGCAGTTGCGCTGCCGGTGGCGATCGCCTATGCCGAATTAGCCGGTGTAAGCGCGATCGTTGGGCTTTACTCCTGTATTTTGCCGATGGTTGCCTACGCTATTTTTGGCTCCTCAAGGCAATTGATTGTGGGGCCGGATGCCGCCACCTGTGCGGTCATCGCTGCGGTCATCACCCCCTTGGCGGCGGGAAATACGGAGCTTCATTGGCAACTGGCGATTGTGATGACGTTGATGATGGGGACATGGTGTTTGATTGCCAGTCGATTCAAGCTGGGGGCCATTGCGGATTTATTGTCTCGCCCGATATTGAGCGGCTTGCTTAACGGTGTTGCGCTGACCATCATTGTCAACCAGATCAGCAAAGTGTTTGGTTTTACATCCCCCTCCAGTGAACTGATTGAGCGCATTTATGCGCTACCGTCGAATCTGGTAAATAGCCACTGGCCAACAGTGGGTATCTCGTTGCTGACGTTGTTATGTCTATTTGGTGTGCGTTATCTGCGGCCTAGTTGGCCTGCACCGCTCTTTGCCGTGGTGTTGACGACGGGGCTGACCTGGGCGGCAAACTTACCGCGCTTTGGGGTGGAGACGGTTTCGGGTTACACCGGGGGCGGTTTGCCTACCGTATCCTGGCCGGATTTCAAACCTGGCTTGCTGCGTGAACTGGTGATCCCTGCGTTGAACCTCGCGGTGGTCAGTTTTGTGAGTATGATGCTGACGGCGCGCAGTTTCGCGGCAAAAAATGGCTACGAAGTGGATGTAAACAGTGAGTTTCGCGCACTGGGCTTGGTGAATATTGTCTCTGGTTTGTCACAGGGATTTGCCATCAGCGGAGCAAATTCGCGTACTGCGGTTAATGATGCCAACGGTGGCAAAAGCCAGTTGGTTTCTGTGATCGCCGCCTTGGCGATTGCGCTGGTGGTCGTGCTGTTAAGTGAACCTCTGCAATATATTCCGATTGCCGTACTCGGCGTCATATTAATCTATGCGCTGTGGGGCTTGCTGGATTTACGCAGCATACTCCAACTGCGCAAGCGTAATCGCCCGGCATTCTATCTGGCCCTGTTTACTTTTCTGAGTGTGCTGCTGGTAGGCATTATTCCGGGTATTGGATTGGCGGTGTTGCTAGGGTTGCTGCAATTCCTGCAAACGGTATTTCGACCCACTGAGCATTTACTCGGTGTTAATGCGGAAGGCATGATTCATTCATTAGATAACGGCACTGACAATGATATCAGACCGGTGGACGGCGTTATCATGTACCGTTTCAATTCCCCATTAACCTATTTCAACGTTGCCTATTTTAAAAGCCGCATCATGGATCTGGTGGACGGCGATACCTCTACGCCGCGCTGGGTGGTGATTGATGCGGTAGCAAGCTTCACCCACGCCGATGTCAGCGTGTTGGCCGCCATCGACGAATTGAAACGCGAACTCAAACAACGCGGAATTAATCTGGTGCTCGCAGGACGGCGAACCGAGTTAACCCGCTGGTTTCGTATGGAGCGTTCCGACAGTAAAGTACACGATTTGATCCTGGTGCCGGACCTTTATTTAGCAATACGGCTGATTCAGAGTAAAGAATCTAAAGAAACCAACGCGTTTAGGGCGGACAATTTGCCCTAGCCGCGTATGCTTGGTGGTCATTTTGACGACAGCCAGTTACTTGGGGTCTGCCTCTGCTATGGGCTACATTAGCAGTCCATAGCAGAGGCAGAGATTGCTGACATTATTTCTTGTTAAGCATCGATTTTAAATCGGCAAAGGGATTATAGGTCGCAGCCGCAACATCTTTTTGCGCATCCTCCCCCGCCACAACGGTTGTTCCGTATTGATCTGCCTCAGTGTACTTCGAGTGTTCATGGTCATGGCAGTACAAGCAGAGTAACTCCCAGTTGCTGCCATCTTCAGGGTTATTGGTATGGTCATGATCGATATGATGAACCGTTAATTCGCGCAGGTTGGAATAAACAAACTCCCGCGAGCAGCGCCCACACACCCACGGGTAGATTTTTAGTGCTTTCTCACGGTAGCCGCTTTCCAGCCGTGCATAGTTTTTGGGGATCAGAGCCATTGCCGATATTACCTGTTATAAAGAGAGAAGGTACGATAGTGTCTTCAATATATCTCATATTGGAACAAGAGAAGAGATGAAAGCGAAATGACCGCGTTGAATTTACCGCTTATCAATGTCATAGGTCTTTTTGTATGCTACTAAACACATGAAGCCGAGATAACGAAGGGAAGTTCGGTTTAATTAGCGGGGTTGAACAGAGAGGTGATATCTTGATGAATCTGTAAACAGCCACTCCGTTTGGGTGACTATTGGCTCGCTACTGTTCACCATTGACAGAGGA
This sequence comes from Candidatus Symbiopectobacterium sp. NZEC135, assembly GCF_025962695.1. NCBI lineage: Bacteria > Pseudomonadati > Pseudomonadota > Gammaproteobacteria > Enterobacterales > Enterobacteriaceae > Symbiopectobacterium > Candidatus Symbiopectobacterium sp. NZEC135. The sequence continues at coordinate 25,793 of NZ_JAGFPF010000040.1, forward strand.
AATCGCGCGTGGACACTTATCTGCTGCATCGTGGTAGGCTGATCGATCATATTCAGCTCGTTGTAAACGACTTCGAGCTCAGCAAAGCGTTTTATCAGGCCGTGCTGGCTGTTCTTGAGATCCCTATCATCAATACCAGTGACGATTATTTCTGGGCTGATGAACTTGTGGTGTCTTCAGTAAAAAGTGCAGGTTCTCTGGGAGAACCGACAGGGCGTCACCATTTGGCTTTTCAGGCTAAAGATCGTGAAAGCGTGGAGGCTTTTTACCGTGCTGCACTGACACATGGCGGGCGTGACAACGGTGCACCCGGCGAACGGAGCTATCATCCTGGCTATTACGCCGCATTTGTGCTCGATCCTGATGGGAACAATATCGAGGTGGTTTACCATGGCGATGCGGTGCGCAGCGCACACTCTGTGGAAATCAGTTTCAAGTTCGCCTGATGAACGCATTGAGCATCGCAGTATATCGCATTGACCCTGTTGCAAAAGCATATTTGCATACCGAATGCCACAGCATGAGGAAGAATTGACGACCATAGCGCAGAGATTAGCGTAAAAGGGTATAGAGAATGGTATTGAAAAGGCATTCAGTAAGGCTTGAAATTAGAAAAGCAGAGTGAACAGGCTGGCTATACTGAAAATCGTTCATGAATGCGATAAAGCCAAAAGTCATCAATAAAGACCTACCATCAAGTTAAGAAAAATTGATATCATAAATGATATTGGTAATCAATATCATTTGGTGCAGTGTAAAGGACATTAAATGCTTTCTATCGCCTCTTTCTCTAATGCTATTCACTCTACTCATTTTTTTGAGAAAAAACCAGAAAGCAATAATGATATAAATCAATCCCATTTACCTTCGATGATAAGTCATGTTGTTAATTCTAATCAAAATATAAATAATGTTCCAACACCCTATCTTCGTGTACGGGCAGGTGATTTGGATAAACAAAAAAATATATTAATTAAAATAAAATCATTTTGTAATAAAGTAGTGATGTCGGCATATAATTATTTACGTTCCATTGATGGAATTGATGAGTTTACCGGGGCGACAGGGCAGGTTTTACCACAATTTCATCAGTCATTATTATCGTTAAGTATATTACTTCCTGCTATCCCTTTAGTTGGCATAGGTGCAAAAGGTGCTTTTGATGAGTCAGTAGAAAACTATAAAAGCATTTATCCTGAATTTATGAAAAATATTAAGGAGAAAAAACAAGAGATTTTAGGGATATTACAACAGGGTTTTTCTGAAGATGATGTTAACAAGAAGCTTATTGAAGAGAAGATCGAACCATTTTTTGATGTTTGGATTAATTGGTTACAAGGTGGAAATGAAAATAAAAATATTAAAAATTTCCAACAACTGTGTACAACGTGGAGGTCGTTGCAAGAAAAAAATAATTCTACTACAAAGCCACTTTATATGGCTACAGAATATCAACGTATGAAACAAGAAATGCCGATGGTAAAAATTGACCGCAATTTTTCACCATTGCAAGCTACGGCAATGAGTTTAATGACCGGAGGGATGGTTGGATTGTCTGCAAAATCAATCGCAGATCTTGTGATGTCCCAAGGGATCAGCGGAGCTGAAGCCGTAAGTGATTTAGCGGGAATGGTCAGTAATGTTCTTCTTTTGCCAGCACAAATCATGATGACGGGGTATGGGATTTCACAAACCATTTCTGGATATCAGCACGATAAACTACTGAAAGAGAATCGTTCTTTATTAGAAAAGGACCACCAACCAGATATCATTAAAGAAAATATTGCACAATTAAAAGAAATAGCTAACCGTAAAATATATTATAACTATAAGCAAAGAATAGAGTATGGTGCTGTCACTGCTGTTGGGCAGGCTGCGATGGCATTAAGCTCGTTAAGTGCACTCACTGGTGTTGGTAGCGCGGTAGGTTTTGTTCCTGCTTTAATTGGTGCGCCAGCTACTATTTATGGCTCTTATATTCGAACAAGAACCAGGGTACAAGAAGGAAAGTATTTAGGTACTAAAGATGCTCAAAGCGTATCGGATAAAAGATTAAATTTTGAAAGCTTGGCGAAATATCAAACGACAGACCCTACTAACACAAATCAAACAGCGCAATCAGCGATAACCACGATTGATACTCTTAACACTGTTGTTAGTGCGGCAACGAATACACTGCTAGAACAACAAAAGATTGTCGCAGAGGTAAAGTTACTCTCATTGATTCAAAAGACGATCAATAAAGCAAACAAGAATAATATTCAACTAACGGTAGCGGAATTACATCAACACGTAGATTCTACAGTGGAAAAACTACTTGATAGAATAGTAAGGAGCCAAAAAAGTTTTATTAAGCAACCAGGTAAATATTTTATTCGGCAGCGCACCTCCTTACTATCAGAGGACCTTAAAATAATAAAGGGGATGCTTGATGATGGTGAATATAACGTTGGTTGTTTGGAGGGGAGGTTAGACAAACAACCAGGAGGTTATAATTTATCGTCCAGATTAGAATATATGAAAGAAAAATACAATGTATCTTTATCAATTAAGACGAAAGAAAAAATATTAGAATATAGTGTTCGAGATCTTTTGAAATTAGCAAGTGAAAGAAAAGAAATAAAAGACGCGCTACAACATCAAGATGGTATTTCTGATAAATTATTTAATTGGAATGATTTGCAAGAAATCATTCAGCATGATGAAAAGGCCAAGGTTATTTATACACAGCATCATAACCATTATTTTATTAAGCAAATGAAAAATGAAGGTAAATCCTTGAGGGATGATGCTTATGAACATATCATCAATGGATTGATGTCTAAATCAGCAATTGAACGAAACATTAATAAAGTAAAGATCTCCCCGGTTCTCTGATTTATCCTGGCACGGATATCGGGGAAAATTAGAGGTATGATGCAATGGTGAATCCTCATTTAATCTAATACAGTTGCGGGATATTTGTGAAGGTGAATTAATGCAACGGATTGCCCTATATGGTTAGTACGTTCTTCAATAGTGCAAGGTAGAAAATTCAGACTAGAATACAATAGTAGGCCTGCTACATTTTCATTAAAGCACGAGATAGTAACGTGTGCCGTAGGATGTCGAGCAAATGCTTTCTCCTCCATTGTCTTGATGAGATAACGGCCTACACCTTTTCCCCGGACCGTGGGGGAGACAATAACATTGCCTATTGCACACTCACCAGGTTTCGAATAATACAAGTTGGCAAAAGCCACTACCTGTCCTTCATATTCTACTACTGTATTATTCATTCGCTTGTTGATGACGGTCATCAACTGTTCAGGTGATAAAGGCCAACAAGCTTTTGGAAAGAAAAAGAACAATTCCTGCTCGGTATCAGGAAAGCCACAAATAGCAGGAATATCTCTCATTTCAACCGGGCGATGGTTCAGCAACATAGTACTTCCTTTTTTACACTAAGGGCGTTCACAGGAGTATTGCTTGAGTTTTACCCAACAATTTAGCCTAGGGGATTTTACGTTTTCTTTCCCTCAAAATCTTGCCCCATTCCGAAATAGAATTCCAGCATGATATTTTCCTCTTTGAAAAGAGGCTGTGCCGATGAAACGTCACGACTCACCTAAAGGAACGATTATCCTTGCTCTGAAGCTGGCGGAATTGGGTACGTCAATTCTGCAAAAGTGGCGTATGTACTCGGGAGCAGAATAGACTTCTCACGGCCGGAACGTCAATAAATAATACGATGGTGTATTTTTCAACGGGAGGCTGAGGTAGGTGTATCTGAACGAGAGCGAGTTTATATCCCTGGAGGATGCTCGGTGCATAATCGAGTTCTGGCGCATACGTATAACCGGTGACGGCCACATTCTGCATCAGGGGTGATGGCCCTGTCAGAATTTTCTGAAAACCCTGCTACTTGCCAGAATATACAATCGAAATGAAGCTGATGATTTCTGATTATAGCTGGGTGATATTAGGGGAAAGATCAACAGGTTAATACAGTGCTCCTACCGCTCACACAACCTAATATCAGAAATAAAGAATCATTGCAATCAGAGACAATCGTATGTTAATAATGGGTTGTAAATCAATTGAGAGCAGCGCGTATCTAATTCGTATTGTAGTCACTCCGAAAAATCAACAGTCAGCATGAATGTGGTAGCGCTTATGCTGAGGTAGTTACGTCTATCACTACACAGACATTCTTCGTTTTGACGTGATGTTATTCTCTTCTAATGAGCCTGAGATAATCAAATGGAAAGCCTCTTTGTTATAAGAGTTGCCGATGTTACGGATGTTGCGGATATGTTTCGCATTAGAATCAGTGTGAAAGAAAATAAAGCAACTATGGCTGATTTAGCAAGGTATGGGGTAACGCCAGAATCACTGCCCGCAATGCTAACCGGTCACGGTCGTGGATGGGTTGCCGAAATTGATGGGGTAACCAGAGCTTTTGCCATGGCTGATGCAAATAATTCTTCCGTTTTTGCATTATTTGTCGAACCTGGCTTTGAAGGGAAAGGCATGGGGCGTCACTTAATGATAGAGGTTGAAAAATGGCTCACCGAAATGAAGTGTCAACAAATATGGTTAGAAACAGACCGTAATGTATTGGTGCGCGCTAACGGGTTTTATCGATATATTGGCTGGGTTGAAAGTTGTCTTCAGCCTGATGGACAGATGAAGTTTGTTAAAACGCTAAAATAAACGGATTTTTACTATGTATTGTAATGTTGAACACATTAAGAAATTTTTAATTAATGCAAAAATAAATACTTATGCAAGTAATAGCGGTAGAGTATTTCAACAAACGATATTGCCAGATACCAAGTTGTTAGCATTCGAGCAGGATGATTTAGTCTACCGGGATATTTATTTTGGTTTCCTGCAATTTGCAGGGCAGGAGACTGTTTCTTTAAAAGATAAAGTTATTTGGTCTATGAATTACATAGGTCAAAGCCAGACAAAAGAGAATATTGACGATATTTATGCCTTTCTGCGAAAATCATTATTGAAAATATCAATTGATGCACCCTTTCGAGGGCCAGCAGCGTTCTCTGATTCGTGCGGGTTTTATTATAAAAATCAGAGTGAAGGTGATATTGATTTTTTCCATGGAGAGGAATCAATTTCTCAAAATGGTGTAATCGTTTATAAATTATATTATTCAGGGGGGTGGGTTTCGTAAAATAGGTCATGCTACCAACTTATTGATTTAGCCTATTTTGGTACTCGTATTGCAACGATGGCAACCCTGAGAGGCTTGCGTATGGGCGATGGCTAGCCAGCAGGTTTATGAGAGAACTGGGAGCGGGACGCGACTTCCAATAACCCTTTTGCTTCGATGCGGGTCACGCCATTATCGAACCGGAAAGACCCCCAAATCTGACCACCAAATTCACCGGATGCAGAAGGAAAAGTGAGAATGTATCGGGAGAGATTCTTGCATTATTTCCTTGAATCCAAAGCAAAAAGCAGATGCCCGAAGACATCTGCTTTTTTGAATTTGGCTCCTCTGACTGGGATCGCCTTTGCCAGCAAGTGGCTAATAAGTAAGCTAAACCTGAATTCCCTTTCTGTCAAGACCACCAGAATGACCACCAATAAAAGTTGGTTAAATGTAACTGATTTGAGCGGTCTTGTGCATTTGGTGATCGTTACTGTAGCAATATCTACAAGGCAGTTTGATCTGTGTCAGAAGCAAACGTTGCTAAGCCCGCACAGCATTAATTAGAGAGGAGCAGGTCAAGCCTTCTTCCGATGGTTTCAGAAAGCGGCGCTGTACTTGCTCAAAATAAAGTAGCGATGAGTACGATCTCTAATGCGCACGCACGCTCTTTTAGGTAAAGTAATTTCGTCGTTAAAAAATATATTTATTTATAACCTAAACGCTCATTTTCAGGTAGACAGATGTCAGCCAGATTTAGCAATACTTCAGCTAATTTATTGAGCTAAGCGCTTTAAGCATCTTGAAAAAGTTATCCCTAGTCATGTTCCAGATATCCAAATGTCCCCTTGTTTCATTTGCTTGAGGAAAACTGTATGGACGAGGTTGTAGCAGAATACTCGGATGTACTTCGAAGTTGGCAAGTTCATCGTTTTAATTTCAGTATGGCCGTCCCCCAGACAAACACACTAGGACTCCGAAAGCCCCAGTTGGCTGCTATTTATGCGACTTTAGGGCACTTGGTGATAGACCCTTCTACACCGGCAACGGTGGTTATGCCAACGGGTACTGGCAAAACCGATACCATGCTTGCACTACTCATCTCTGGAAAAATGGAAAGGGCCCTGATTCTCGTTCCATCAGATGCCCTCAGAAGTCAATTAGCAAACAAATGTGCAAACCTTAAAACACTGCGCAGAGTAGGCGCGGTATCTGACGTTGCGCTGAATCCTGTCGTTGCCGCAATCAGTTCAGGAATGTCTGAAAAAGAAGTTCTAATGCTTTCTAAAGCAAATGTTATTGTTGCAACTCCGCAAGCACTACGATTATTCGACGGGGAAGCAGTTAAAGCCCTAGGGGATATGTGTAGTCACCTATTTATTGACGAGGCTCACCACGTTCCGGCGAACAGTTGGGATCGAGTCAAAAATATATTTAAAGGTAAACCGTGTATCCAGTTTACAGCAACGCCATTTCGGGAAGATGGTTTAGCTTTAGAGGGGAAAATTATATATAACTATCCTCTTAAGGATGCACAAGACGATGGTTATTTCAAAAATATCGAATTCCACCCAGTGCGGGAATATAATTTAGACCTCTCAGATCATGCTATTGCGGATAAAGCCGTAGAGCTTCTGAGGAAAGATATTGATGCTGGTTACAATCATCTAATGTTAGTTCGGGCAAAATCACAAAAACGTGCAGAATATCTTTTTGAAATTTACAGCTCGTATACAGACCTGAGCTCAATCTTGATGCATAGCAAAGTACCTAATCAGACGAAAGTTTTTGAAGAAATCGTCCAGAAAAAATATCGCATTATTGTCTGTGTAGATATGCTCGGAGAAGGTTTTGATTTGCCCGAACTTAAGATCGCGGCAATTCATGACCAACATAAAAGCCCTGCGGTAACGCTACAGTTTATTGGCCGACTAACAAGAGTAGATAACACTCTTGGAGATGCCAAGTTCGTAGCTAATATTGCTAACCAAAAAACTGATCACCAGATGTCAGATCTCTACAAAGAAAGCGCTGACTGGGGAAAAGTAATCCGCGACGTCAGTCAGGAAAAGGTCAGTTTCGAAATTGAAAAAGAAGTTTTTAATGAGCAGTTCTCTGATGACACAGACTCGGATTCTATCTTTGGTCTAAACCCAAATCCAAAAGTCAGTGCAATAGCTTATCATTTGTCGCCGAAAAATTGGCAGCCAGCAAGAGCACGGAACTTCGATGGCCGCAGAGAGAAGCTGAAGCATATTTCAATCAATGATGATGCTGATACCATCATCATGGTAACAAGACGAGAGACATTAGTGGGATGGGCACAAACTGAGGCTATCGTTGACACCAATTGGGTCTTGTATCTGGCGTTTTATAACGAACCTGAGAACACGCTTTTTGTTCACACATCAGGAGATGATACACAAGCGACCCAGTTCCTGAAATTAATTGCTAAAGATGCTGTCCGTATCAATGGTGAACCTACCTTCCGTTCACTTCACAATATCAAATTGATGAAATTGCAAAACGTAGGTTTATCTCGAGCCCGAAAGGACCTCAGATTTACAATGCATGTTGGGCACGACATCAATCAAGTTATTAGTGACATCGAAAAAGGTAACGCGAAGAAATCCAATATATTTGCGACTGGATTCGAGTTGGGTGAGCGCACTACAGTAGGATGCTCGCACAAAGGTAAAATCTGGGAAATGAATTCATCACCCATCAACTATTGGATTAAATGGTGTCAACGCCTCTCAACAAAACTCAATGACCAATCAATCGACCCAGGTGATGTTTTGAAGAACGTCATGCGAGCAGAGAAAATTGAGAATAAATGGCCTGCAGGTCTGTTTTACTGTGACTGGCCCGAAACAATTGCAATTGAAAATGAGCAAAAGATCTCACTCATTTTTCAAGGCGAGAGATACAATCTACTTGATATTGTACTGGGTAGACCAAGCCACAATGATGACCTAACCCTGAGAATCCCTGTACTCACAGTTGATAACGACGGATTAGAGCACCCCCTTACAAACATCTATATCAAGCTCTTAGCAGATGGTTACAAAACTCACTGTCCCGATCTGAAAATTGTTTTCTCACAAGAAATGCCATTGGATGAATATCTGGATAGTGAAGCTCTTGTGTTGCTAAGCGTTGATGGGGCAATGATCCACGGAAATTATCGTTACTTTTCACCCAACAGTGTGAATGTAAAACTACCCAAAGCTTTGCTCGAAATATGGGACTGGGGAACAACAAAAATTTATCAGGAGTCAATGCGCGCAGAAAAGCGTTTAGATAGCGTACAGGGATTCACTTCCAAAAAAATTGCTGATGACTTCGGGATTGTCTTCAATGACGATGGTGCAGGTGAAATCGCTGATCTCGTTGCAATTCGCGTAGATAAAGACAGGATCTACATTAGTTTATTCCATTGTAAATACTGTCCTTTGACTGATGGCGCCGCTATACCGGGTGCCCGCTTGAGCGATGTTTACGAGGTGTGCGGCCAGGCCTCCAGATCAGTAAAGTGGCTATATACTGGTGAGAAATTTTTTGACCGTCTGCTTGAACGCTACCAAAAATCTCTTTCAATAGGTTTCGACAGAATACTTAAAGGAACACCACAGCAACTTGAAATATTACGCAATAAGTGCCATGACCATGAGCTTGTATTCAATTTTGTCATAGTCCAGCCTGCTGTCTCAGCCAAGAAACTATCTGAAGAACAGTTGACTGTTTTAGGTACAAGTTATTCATACATTAAAAGCATTTCTGGCTCGGATATAAAGGTCATCATTAGTCCTTAAAATTAAATTTATTGAAAATAATGTTTGTGATTCATAGGGATTGCAATCGAGACGAGTGGTTGTCCGCCACCAGACCCAGCCGCCTAGCCCGAAACGCAGCATTTCGTGGTTCGGCGGAGCTTACAGGCTTTGCTAGTTAGTGGTATTGGGCTAACGACCCGGTTTACTGGGGAGTCGGAGGGTGCCATGTGGATTTTTTTAAGAGATAATTGGTATCAATATGGTTAATGAAGGACGAAGATAATTGCTGACAAGATAATGTCTTTTAAGTGCCAGGAGCGGACATTTTTTGAAATTTAACTGCGTGCTTTGCCTTCTGATAACCAAAGCGCATGTGTATGTGATGCTAAACAATGAATGTATTATTTTTTGTGTTAAATTTATTAAAGGTTATAATTTTACGACTTTTTGATATTTCGAGGTTATACATGGCACCAATAGTCATCAATCCAATAAGTTATTCAAGATTCAATGCACTAGCTACTTATGCTAGAAACCCACGAGTTAAGTCTCATTCTAATGAGTTAGAATGGTTTGAAACCTTCGATGGGAAAGTATTAGGCATGCTGTTGTTTGATACTATTGACAACGAATATACTGGAATTATATTTTCTCGAGATCTAAATAAAAAATATCGTTATATAGACATGACTGAATTTGACGATAACAGAGCTAAAACAAAGAAAAGGTTATTAAGTAAAATACGTGAGTTACATCCATCAGCTGATGAACAAGGAGTGCAAGGTGATGAAAGTGTTGAAACAATGGATTTTTTCATTGACCTTAATAAGAAAAACATCAACTCCGACTTCCTTTTAGTAAAGGACTCACCAGAATATTCAGCAGCCAAAAATATTATAGAACCGTTAATGAGATGGTACGCTGACATAGATGGGAATTTTGTAGAACAATTTCAAACAACCGGATTTAATCAAAGGGTCTGGGAGGTACTTCTTTACTGTATATTTACTGAAAATGACTGTGTATTTGATACATCATTCAATGCTCCAGATTTTAATTTATCCTATATTAATGGATTCAACAGCATACCATTCTCAATCGAGGCTACTACTGTTAATAAACCGATAGATCGTAGAGGTCAGCCAATCCCAATGCCAAAAGTAAACAGGGAAAATATAGATGAATACAATAATCTATTGGTAAATTATTTTCCAACTCGATATTCTGGTCCTTTGCTTGCGAAACTAAAAAAGAAATATTGGGAGCAGGAGCATGTTTCCGGAAAGCCATTTGCAATCGCCATAGCTGATTGTCAGTTCAAAGGTGCTGGTAATGTTAGTCATGACGCATTGCCATTATACCTTTATGGTTTTCAACAAAAAGTGACATCCGAGGGTGCTGAGGAACGTGAAAAAATTGGTTGTCATATCTGGGGAACAAAAGAAATTCCATCAGGTTTTTTTGATCTCGAAGGGGCTGAAAACATTAGTGCAATATTATTTTCTCCAGCGAATGATATTGACAAGTTCAACAGAATGGGGTTGAAAGATGGCTTTAATGACAATAAGTATAAAATCAGACGCACAGTAAAGTCACCTAATATTCATACTTGGGAGTATGAACTCATTACAAAAATAGTTCCAAACAAAAAATATACCGAGACTTGGGATGAAGGTTTAGTCGTTTATCACAATCCTAATGCATTGCACCCTTTCCCAATATATATATTGCCAAATGCATCTCATTATCATGTAATTGATGGTAGATTAGTTGTGGAATTTAATAGCCCCCCTATAACAGAAGATATGTCAGAAATTATAATATAAGAATGCTTTAATTTCCCATGAGCGTCCGCTTTTTGCTGTGAGTTCAACGGGTCGATGCAACGCTATCCTTAAAAAAGGGGGGACGTTGCCTGAAAGCTGAGAAATCGGCCCAGTATGGACCAATGTCATATTATGTCCGGTCTTTAGATCGTTACAAAACAGCCGTCATCGTAACATCAAGAAGCTCGGTAGGATGACAGGTGATCGATTAATCTGTCCCGACACACGTTCGGCAGTAGGTTTCGTGCGAGTAAGTTTAATCAGGAGTCGGCTGAATAAATTTGCTTCCGAAAGGCGTGCAGGACTAAACTAGTTCAGCAAAAACGGAGCGTTCAGTTTTCCGGAAACGTAATCAGCTTAAGATTTTCCTCAAAGTAATCGTCGTAAACTGCCTCATTGTCTTTTTTCATCCTGACGTGTATGAAATTTGGAACTGGCGGGCTCGATGCGCGGTGTGAAAATACCTCGTCCTGAATAGCCCTGAATTTAAAGTTAAGATCGTCATCATTAAAACGGCCAGCAACCTTGATATCTGATATTTCTTTATCTATGTAATCCTTCACTTTTTCGATTCTATGCCTGCTTTTTCTGTTATCGAAAAACTGCAGAAGAATATATCTGATTAACGGCAGGGTGAACACCACGTAGAAAAGAGCGTCATTCAGCGTGGCCTTCATCATTATCCCGTATAAAAGCAGGCTGAAAAGTGATACGGATATGCCCCAGATGTAGAACACGTTCAGACTGTCTCTTAGAGATCTGTCCCAACCGAAATTTTTACCGTGGCACAGCAAGGCCATTACGCTCTGCGGCGCATCGTAGGACTTATTTACATACCATCCCTCACTTCCAAAGCGGGCATGCGCCTTGGCTGGCCTGTCCAGATAGAAACGCGCAGCCCTAAATACATTGTCTCTGGAAATTTTTTTGCCCACACGAAGGTCGTTCCACTTTATTCTCAGGACGTTGCAGTCATACATCTCCTGAATCGTGGCCGCCTTTTTACGCTCAGAAGAGATATAGCCGCTAAGAGCAATATTGATTGTAAGAACGGTCAGGCCATATAATCCCATGTATGCGGATAAGGTTTCCTGCGGAACCCCGTACCGACTTTTCAGAACGGCAGCCGTAACGGAGAGTAACACTGGCAAAACGATACTGATTAAGAAATTGACACTGCTGAATATTTTTATACGATTGTAAAGATGAGCCTGCGCGTAAAGAAGACTCATGTTATCTTGCGTTGCCTGGCTTAAATATATGGTATTCATCGTATTATCCAAACGTCGGAAAGTCTGATCCGAATATTTCGCGCCATTTATTAATGGACTTCTGCTGTTCGTCGTTCTTCTCAAAATCTCTGGCTTCACGTACCTTCAATGCTTCTGAACTGAATTTTTGCGATATTTTTTCTCTGGCATCATAGGATAAGTCATTAATATCTCCTTGAATCTCCTTATGGTCATTAACAGAATACCTGATGTATGTGCTGAGATGATTAAAGAGGCCTTCCAACTCCAGATCCACCCATTGTTGACAGGTTGTTCGGTTTTCGTAGTAGTTAAGAATAAGAGTTTCAAGAAGATAGGAGCCGATGGCTGGCATGCTTTTTGTTGTCTGCCAGTATTTGACCACCCTGATGACGTTCAGCATATTTCCATTGTTCTTTACGTTTATTTCGGATGTTCTTATCTTATCAATGCGCGGGTCAGTTTTTTTCCAGTTGCCGTTACCGTCCGGGATCAGATAATAACTGCGGCCATAAATATCGACCTTTGTCATAAAACAGGGAACGATATCGAAATTCCAGGTTTTTGTAGTCAGCTGAAGAGTTATCGCTTCTTGGTTGCGCTTCAGCTCGGCCTTCTGGTACTGCGGAATGTCTTGCAGCTTGTTTTTATAATGGTTCAGTATTCTTACTGAGCTTATCGTTTGAGAGTCCGAATGCCGGAAGTTATTCAGCCTTCTGGGACTATCGTCCGTATCTAATGTTATCCGGTCGCTATAAATGGTGTAAGTGCACCCTTCCGCGGACAGGCCAAACATCAGGTCTATATCATCTAGCGGCCGGATTTTCGTCCTTCTGGCGAAAGAGCCAAATCCAATATGAATTTCCGGATAATTTTTAGGAGATGAGTCGTCTGACTCAAAGCCGCTGAGTTTTTCATACAGCCAGTTTCTGCTAGTCCGTGCGTCGTCGGTGCTGGACTTCTTTAGGTTTACCACATCACTCATGAACTCAATAAATGCGTTTGTCACGGTAGTTGCCATTGCAAATCCTTAGCATGATTAAAATTAACAAGGCTAATAAATAGAGCGCCACCTTATTGAGTGGTAGCTGTTAGTTAATGCAATAAGATAAATCCTCTTTGATAGTATTTGTGGTGTAAGCGTCCAGTCAGCACCGTCTGGTTTACTGCATCAGGTTCTGTAATTTAGGTGTCCACTTATTTTTGCAGGTGG
>NZ_JAGFPF010000410.1:0-1515 GCF_025962695.1 Candidatus Symbiopectobacterium sp. NZEC135
TTGATGGAAAGTTCATTCCTGTTATTTGACCACTATTTACAATGAGGATTGCCGTATGGGCAAAGCCGTTAAATTAGGCAATACCGATACCGGGCTCGGAAGTCATCCTCCAACCTCCGTCGTGGCGGATTCCTCAACCTTTAAGATTGATGGTCTGCCACTGGCATGCCAAAGCCATCCTCTGGTTCTGCACGGACATCGTCGAATCATCAGTGGTGGTTTATCCAGTGTCTTTATTGACGGAAAATCCGCTGCACATACGGGGGACAGCCGTTAGCTGTGGCGGTATCATAATCGGCGGTGGACGTGTGATGATTGGCTGACTGGCTGTGATACCCGCCCAGCCGTGGGATCGAATTCCAAATATAATGAAGTGAAAAAAACGAATCAGGAGCCCTGGGCGATGGAATCCAATCCTAAACATTAGGAATATAAGGAAAGCACATGATGAGGCCGTTTTTTCAATGGAAATGCCTAATACTGTCAGGCGTAATGGTGATGTCTACCGCGAATGCCGCTAATGAGCCGTTAAGGGTCTGCAGCGTATTCGATATTAACTCGGCGTTTTGCGCTATCAAGACCAACGGTGTGCTTGGTATGGATAACCGTCATTCGGCGGTGGCAGGGAGAGGGTTTGGCACATCCAGCACTAACGCATTGCTTGCGTTGGAAAATGGAGAGAATGAGATCACGGTTGAAATCGGAGCGCTGGGCTGGTTCTCAAAGGAAACTATCGGTGATGAAGCGCGCAAGTCGTTTAAGCCCGATGCGGGTTGTAAAGTCGCTTTAACCGCATTTAAAGGCAAAGAGTCAAAGGTATTAAGCCAGCTCACGATTGCAATCGGTAAAGACGGCATTCCTTATGCGCAATCAGGTGGAGAAGAGAACAGCGCTAAAGCTGAAAACGTATCAGTAAAAAAAATCACAGCGCAGCAGGTAGAAAAGGGACATATTCCTGATAATTATTTTAGGGATAATAATTTCCCCGTAGGAATGGAGCTCTATCAGTTTACGCAGAAAGTCTATCTTAAAGGCCTCCCAGAGTGGAAATGGACGCAAGCCACACCCTTTACCGGTAAACCTGAACAGACCCAGGCACTAAAAATTGCCTATCTCGATCTCTGGCATCTTTTTGCTGAAAGAAATCAAGAAGCAATCAAATCATCTCTCAGTGAATCACTACACGCATGGTCGGTAACCACAGGCGATAGCGTTGCTGAGATATATAACAGCACAAATTTTTCCGAATCATTTAAAGATCCTTCATTCAAAATGGTATCTATCAATTGGAATGATTATGAAATAGAAGTGATGAATAACAAAAGAATGGTTCGTCTTGTTAATAAATCAAGCCCTCTTGTTTCCCCTATTTCTTACTTTACTGAAAACCAAGACGGAAAGAAGAAAATGAAATATTTCTCCCCCATATTCTCTTTTATTGATGGAAAGTTCATTCCTGTAATTTGACCTCTATTTACAATGAGGATTGTCGTATGGGCAACGCCGTTAAATTAG
>NZ_JAGFPF010000411.1:0-1511 GCF_025962695.1 Candidatus Symbiopectobacterium sp. NZEC135
CGCCATGCGCATGTTGCAGCCACATGAGCTTTATGCCGCTCAAGGCTGCCCCAACTGGTACATCATCGACCAGGACTATCGTGGTGTGAAATACGCCAAGGACAAGCAGGTAGCTCGGTGTGGTAATGCGGTGCCGCCGCCGTTTGCAGAGGCGCTTGTGCGTGCAAACCTGCCGGAAATGTGCGTCGAACGTCAGGGAGTGGCCGCATGAAGCTCAACAAGAAACAGCGTGAAGAATTACGCATGAAGTTCGGCGGTCGGTGCGCTTATTGCGGTGAAATTTTAACTGCTCGTTTTCATGTCGATCACGTCGAGCCGGTATTGCGAAATATCAGCAAGAGTTACGCGATGGAAAGACCGGAAAACAACACGCTGGAAAATCTTTATCCCGCCTGTATCCCATGCAATCTGTACAAAGCCAGTTGCTCGGTAGAGCTATTTAGAGAGCGAATAGCAACACAGGTTGATGTAACTCGCAGGGCATCACGTAGCTATCGAACTGCCGAGGTATTTGGCCTTGTTAAGCCTACCGGAACCCCCGTCGTGTTCTGGTTCGAAAAATACCAGCGGGAGGACGCAGCATGAGCGGAAAGGTAATTCTCACTGAGTACAAGTACGACACAAGTAGTCATGAGTCTTTTAAAAAGTGGGTTGTCAGGCAGCGGAGCGGTATCACAGGCACGGTTCTGGAACAAAACGTAACGCTTGAGAGAAATGGTTACGGGAAGGTTATTCCGCATGTCGCGCTTGATGATTTTCCGCAAGGACTATCAGAGCGCGAAGCAATGCTAAAGCTGGCTGACTGGTTACACCGAATCAGCGTGTCGATAGAAGACCACTGGAGTACGCCATGAGATTAACCCTGCCATTCCCACCCAGCGTAAACAGCTACTGGCGCGCTCCGAACAAGGGGGCGTTAACTGGCAGGCACCTGGTCAGTGCTGCTGGTCGCAAATACCTTACCAACGCCATTGCTGACGTAGTGGAACAGCTAAACCGTTATCCCAAACCACGTACCGATTTGGTATCGGTAAAAGTCATCCTCATGCCACCCGATAGAAAACGTCGGGATCTGGATAACTACCTGAAAGCGTTATTTGACTCCCTTACCCATGCGGGTATCTGGCTGGACGACAGCCAGGTAAAACGGATGCTGGTGGAGTGGGGGCCGGTAACTCGTGGTGGCAAGGCTGAAATAACCATTGAGACGTTTTGAGGGATGGCATGAGAGCACTGTTTAAACCTGTCATCGTGCCAGAGCTGGGGCAAGTCATATTGCGCCCCGGTAAAAACCTGCTGTCACTATTCAATCGCCGTGTGCTGGTGGTCAGTGAGCCGGAGGAACTTAAAGGGCTTCCATCCGGTTTGCTGCCGAATCAGGAACAGCAACTAGGTAATGATCCGCGCTGGCGTTCATTCCTGACCAACGAACGAGTGATTAATGCCGCTGGTGGCACTGATGGGCTGATTTACTGGCTGAACCAGTCAACGGTGTGCCAGCGCGAAAGCGA
>NZ_JAGFPF010000412.1:0-1509 GCF_025962695.1 Candidatus Symbiopectobacterium sp. NZEC135
AGGCAGCACGCACCAGGTTTTTCCAGGTTCTGCGGGCGGGCGTTGGTGGGCCAACAGATACAGGTGCCTGCGCTGGGCCGCGTCCAGTTTAAGCACCCGCGCCAGATTATCGAGAAAGCTGGCCGACACCCCGATGTCACGCCCTTGTTCCAACCAGGTGTACCAGGTCAGGCCAACGCCAGCGAGTGCGGCGACCTCTTCGCGCCGCAGTCCCGGCGTGCGACGTCGGTTGCCACTGGGCAGCCCTACCTCGGCTGGCGTAAGACGCTCACGGAGCGTGCGCAGGAAAGCCGCCAGATCGGGGCGGGTTCGTTCCAGAGTTCGCATCATTTACCTCGTTGCTTTTAGTAATAGCATAACGTGTTAAATTGTAATCGTTTAAAAAGAATTTGAGAATGTTCGCTTCTTTACTCTGGAAACGCAATATGAACTCAAATTCTTGCTGTACGCTGTCGTCCGAGCGCGCCGTCAGTGCTCCACCGTGGCTGGGGTTGTCCGTGCTGCTGTTCGCCGGTTTCATGACCATCTTCGATCTGTTCGTGGTCAACGTGGCGATTCCCAGCATGCAAACCGGGCTGGGTGCGAGCTTTGCGCAGGTCGGTTTTATCGTGGCTGGCTACGAGTTGGCCTTCGGTGTCTTGCTCATCACCGGTGGGCGGCTGGGAGACCGGTTTGGTCGCCGCCGACTGTTCATCGTCGGCATGGCGAGTTTCACCCTGACATCGGTGTTGTGCGGACTGGCACCCAGCGCCAACTTTTTGATCGGCGCACGGGTGTTACAAGGTTTGGCCGCCGCCTTGCTGTTCCCCCAGGTCTATGCGTCCATTCGCGTCAACTTCGGCGGAGATGACAGCCGCCGTGCCTTCGGCCTGCTGGGGATGACGCTCGGTCTGTCCGCGATTGCGGGCCAGGTGCTGGGTGGCTGGATGGTATATGCCGATCTGCTCGGGCTGGGCTGGCGCAGCATCTTTCTTATCAATGTGCCCATGGGTCTGTTTGCCCTCGTCGCTGCGCGCTGTATTCCAGAAACTCGCGCGCCACAGCGCTCAGACTTGGACGGGACGGGGATGGTGTTGAGCAGTGCGGGGTTGACACTGCTGCTGGTGGCACTGATCGAGGGGCCCGCACAAGGCTGGCCGGGGTGGAGTTTCTGGTCGATGAGTGCGGCAATGGTGCTGTTTGCACTGTTTTATCGGCAGCAAGAGTGGCGGCGGATGCGCGGCGGAATCCCTCTGGTCGACATGCAGTTGCTATCGCAACGCCGTTTTGCGTTGGGGGCTGTGCTGGTGTTGCTGGTCTACTCGACGTCGAGCTCCTTCTTTTTGTGCTTCGCGTTGCTGATGCAAACCGGTCTGGGTCTCGATCCCTTGGTGGCGGGCAGCATCTTTGCACCCTGTAGCCTGGGTTTTATCTTGGCGTCGCTGGCCGCACCGAGGCTGGTGGCACGCTTTGGCATGCGAGCGATCGTGGTGGGGGCGTTGGTCTATGCGCTCTCCATCGGCGGGCTGA
>NZ_JAGFPF010000413.1:0-1506 GCF_025962695.1 Candidatus Symbiopectobacterium sp. NZEC135
ACATCCGTTCTGACATTTCTTTCCAGCTTGCTTTTTTTAATCATCCGATGTTTCAAACTGTCGATTTCACCCGTCAGCAGCCTTCGGACTGCAATATGAAAAGCCAGACCTGCCAGCGTAAATCCGACAGTCAATATCCAGAGTGATAATCTGAGCAGGATGTCATTATCGAGCACTTTAAAGAAAAAACTCAGCCCCTGAATGGTCAGTGGTGACAGGGTGCCAAATATGAAAAAGAAGGTGGATACACCCGCTACCGATTTTAACCAGAGGGGGGCATTTTTTCTTTCTTCACGTGGCAGATGAAAGATGAATGGCAGCGTCAGCCCGGCAAATACGGACAATATTACCGGGTTGTGTTGTAGCCAGAGCAGAAAAAAAGAAAAGGCATCCGAAAAGGCATTCAGCCTTTGCATCAGATGGATTCCCATCGCAGTGATCTCCGGTCTGATTTCGGTGTGACGGGCGCATCACATGGGCGTCACCGATGGACGTTAAACCCCACGCCCACGCGCGACGCCTATTGAGGACGCCCATAAACGGATGAAGAGCACTGAACGTCTGCGACGCTCATGCCCGTTATCCGCGCTTTCAGAAAACAGCCGACGCATGGTCGTCAGCTCCCTGAAACGCCCGAATGACGGGCAAAGGCGTGTGACATACGCTCGTGCTGGACGCTCTCCCTGCATGTCACATGGGGGTAATGTCGTGGCTGGACGCCACCCCAAAACCCCCAACGGCAAAGGCGGCACACCGTCGCACGCTACGCGCGACCAACCCCTTTAAGACGCGCGTTTCGCCTGTTTTTTCTCGCAAGCTCCAAAAAACGGGAACGCTGCTTTAAAGGGGTTGGTCGCGCCTGATCGGCAATATTCCCCGCTGGGGCGGGAAATATTACCTGGCTTGACGGTGTGCGGGGCTTTGCCCCCCAAATAAACCGCTGTCGTGGGCGACAGCTTTTCGCTCGCTGGGGCGGCGAAATTTATTCGGCTCCCCCCGGCCTGCTCAATTCGCTTTAGGCGAATGTTCGCAGGTGGGCGCGGTGCCTGAAAATTAGCAATTTCTGCGAAATTAAATTTTCTGTCCGCGCTCCACACACTTATTTTACGGCTTAACAATTTCTCCGAAATTGAAGCCAAAATAAGCATGCTTTAAAACCGCCGTCTGTCAGTCTGTGGCGTCATTCGAGACATTATCAATGTTTGTTATTCACATCTGTTCGCGGGCTATTTCAGCCCGGCATTCTCGTTCCGCGTTTAATACCGCATGATAGGTGTCATCATCGACTTTCGTTCCCTGACTTTCGGCATACCGCCTGAGCTTCTCGGCGTCCGATTCATTAAGCTGTGACAGATGATGTCGCAATAAACCGGTAAATCGGCTTTCATAGATTTCGTAATAAAGCCCGCATCCCTGATTGGCTTCTTTTGACAGGGAATCATAGATACATGTGACAGATATTCTGTCGTGATGCGTTGAGTGAATATTGGCAATAAACAGGTCTTC
>NZ_JAGFPF010000414.1:0-1500 GCF_025962695.1 Candidatus Symbiopectobacterium sp. NZEC135
CCGGTGACGGTAGAGTAACTGCTAATCTGATTGACTCGTGAATACAAATACCGGGCAGCAAGTGCCCGGTATTTATTTTAGCTAATCAGAAATGTGCTCCTATATCCTTCTCCAAAGCGTGGGAGCCCGCGGTGGTGTCCAGGCCGGTGAGTCTGCTCGATGCCGTTGTATGCATTGATAATTAAGTCCTTGATAGGACACCCGTTGCCCCACTTCATACTGCGCACCCAATTGCCATGCAGGATACCCCGGCGGCGGCGGAGGTGGTGGCGGAGGTGGTGTTGTTCCCCCTAACAAAATATCAACTTCTCTGAGCGCTTCATTCACATTGGGTCTAACACCAATACCCTGCCCTTGTGCCTGTCGTGAACCACTGCGTTCGATAACTTGCAGCATGTCTCGAGAATTTAATACCACACGATAAGTCGCTCTAGTGTAGGACTGGATAAGCGCCATGGCTCCAGCCAACAGCGGTGTTGCGCTCGAGGTGCCAGCATATGAGCCAGTATAGGTGCGTAAGGGGAATGGCGCTTCATTAAATAAGAAACCATAACCCGTTGTCGTTACGTTCTCACCCCAGGAGTTAGCACTGAGATACAAATTGAAGTTAGAGAAAGACATTCTCTGTCCATTTTGAGAGCTGCATGCTCCAGCCATGATGCCACCACTGTCACCCAAGTCATTGAATATACTCAATTGACGAAGATTGTGTCCACCGTTACCCCCGGCAAATACCACTACTCCACCAGAGCGTACCAGAGAGTTAATCCGGCTCCACCATGCAACATCATGCACCATGGGAACTCGTTGCCCAGTCGAAAATACAAGCTCAATATTTATAGCAATAATATCGCCAGGAAGAAAATTCCCGATAATACGATCTAAATCATGTATGCTAATATCATAAAAATAGGTAAAACTATTAAATGCAATTCCAGTGACACCGAAAGTATTGTTATTAGCTCTAACCGCTCCTGTTGTTGCAGTACCGTGTTCACGTGATTGATTATTAGGACGACTCGTTATCACTCTGACACCACCAATCAGGTCTTCATGTTGGTTTTCTACACCAAAATCGGATATGTGTACCCTGGTACCTATTCCAGAAACATTGCGCGCCCATGCAGCACGTATGTTCATTCCTTGTCCAGGGTCCAAATAACCCTGCCGAGAGGTAAAGTTTGGCGTAGTAGAAAAAGGTTGCGGTTGGTCACCCTCATGTTGAGTATGTGTTATATCATCAATCGTTTCTGTATTTAACGGTTGGGAAGATGATGCACAATCCGGTTCTTCATAATTATCCAATGGAGGCGGATATACGAGTTTACTTAACAATGCACAATACTCCACATAGTCGAGTCTCTCAATTTCCTGAGCTAATGCCAGTAATTGTGCTTCGGGAATGTTGGGATCAACTTTATAGAGGTAAGCACACTGTGCTAATACTGGCGATATTTTTGATATTTTATTTATTGTTTTTTGTGTAAATCTCGGTTCAAA
>NZ_JAGFPF010000415.1:0-1497 GCF_025962695.1 Candidatus Symbiopectobacterium sp. NZEC135
ATCTGACGGCAGATTTATCTGACACTCACCAACAGTTCATCGTTTTCAGTAAGCCGCCGCCAGGCATTTTCGACCTCAACAGGAATATCAACATGGCCGATAAAGCCAGCCCCTGCTGGCCCGTAGCCGGTTTCATCATCGCGCAGGCGTTTGACCTCACCGAATATCATGGAGATATAGCGTTCGAGCGTCCATATGCCCGCACGTTGTCCGCCGGTAATCATCAGGGAAGCGCCCACGTTGACTAAACGCGGCAAAAACACTGGCCAGTTGATAAATCGACCGGTTAAATTTTTCTGTCGCCAGCTGTGCTGAAAAGATTCGAAGGTTCTGCGCTGCATGAGCGGGTCCTGAACCAGCAATATCGTGGTGGGGAAAGATGACTGGGCCAACAGCCGGTCTCTGCTGAAATCCGCATTTTGACCACAGTTGGTCGAGCGGTTTTCTATCTCTATTTTTTCCCAGGGGATGGCAAAAACCTGATGCGCTATCTCGGCGAGAATATCCGCTTCCCCCTTCCCCTCGGTCTCAATGGCAGCCGTGAGCGGATCCTGTTTTACCGCCTGCTGTAGCAGCGCGGTGGAATGGCCGATCCCCCCGCTCAGTAACACAGGAACGCCGGTTTGCGCAGCAAAATCAAGCGCGCCGATAATGTTCGGCATGATGGCGTGACCTGCCAAAATCAGCAGACCCGGGCTCAGACGTTCATGGGCGCGGAGATCGTCAAGGGCGAGCCAATCCGCCAGCGTATTCAAATCGCGAATGGCTTCATCAGAGATATGCATTGTGTTTTCTACCTTATCGGATGCACTGAAAGCGGCATCGTCGGCAACAAGATGATAATTTAAGACAGAGGTACTATAGACTATGACGGAGCTTGCCCAATGACAACGCCCATTAAAGAAACGGCCAGCAGAGATTGGGTTAATCTTCGTCGTGATGACGAAACCGGCATAGAGAGCTTACATGCCCATTTTCGCGGCCATGCCTATGATTCCCACGACCACGACGAAGTGTTAGTCGGGGTAACACAACAAGGGCTACAACAGTTTACCTGTCACCGTTCGATGCATACCAGTCATCCAGGGCGAGCCATCCTGATCGAACCGGGGGCTGTGCACGATGGGCATGCCGTACACGCTGAGGGGTTCACCTACGCCATGCTTTATCTCCCTCAGCGCTGGGCGACAGGTATGATGCAACAACGCGGGTTATCCGACGTGTCCGCATTGGAAGCCGCGTTTAAAAATACCCTGACGGACGATCCGAGGTTAATTTTTGCGATCCAACAGGCCTTTTTCGCCATCCATCACCACGAAGGCCGACTCGCTCGCGACCAGAGTCTGGATCATCTGCTTTCGCTACTCGCTCGACATGTTGTGACCCGGCCAGCGTCCGTTTCCAACGATTCTCTGCGCCAAATATACCAACTCAAAGATCATCTGCACGACAACATGCCTCTGGATATCGGGCTAGATGAACTGGCTCGTCATTCGG
>NZ_JAGFPF010000417.1:0-1495 GCF_025962695.1 Candidatus Symbiopectobacterium sp. NZEC135
CTTATACGCCGTAGGCGAAGTGTGCTAGGCTGACGCACTCGCGTGGCCTATAAGCGCGCATCATAACGCTATATCCTAAATTAATCAGCACCTGCACGATGACATTACAACCGATGGATTCTCGTTTACCCGATTACCACTCGCTGCCCTATCAGCCGGATGCCCTGCTGCGCCTGTTTGCGCCCTTCGCCGATCAGCAGTGGGCCATGCTGTTGCACTCCGGTTTTGCCGATCACCAACATAACCGCTTCGATATCATGGTGGCCGATCCGGTGACCACATTAACCACACGTGGCGATGAGACGCTCATCACGCGCGCGGACGGCACGCAGTGCTCCACGCAAGATCCTTTCTTGTTGGTGCGCCAGGAGATGACGCGGGCCGGGATCACCGCGCACGCGCACCCCGATATGCCTTTTCAGGGCGGTGCACTCGGCCTGTTTGGTTACGATCTCGGGCGGCGCGTCGAAACGCTGCCGTCGCGGGCACAGCAAGATATCCACCTGGCGGACATGGCGGTGGGCATCTACGACTGGGCGCTAATCGCCGATCACCAACGGCAGACGCTGACGCTGCTGACCTATGAAAATCATGCTGCCCGCCTTGCCTGGCTCTTTGCGCCGCAGGATACGGCAACCCATGACGATTTCCAACTGACCACGCCGTGGCAGTCCAATATGACGCGGGAAGCGTACGGTACACGCTTTCAACGCATTCAGGCCTATCTGCGCGCAGGGGATTGCTATCAGGTCAACCTGGCGCAGCGTTTCAGCGCAGGTTATCGCGGTGACGAATGGCAGGCATTTCTCTCGCTCTCGGGCGCCAATCGGGCCCCGTTTTCTGCGTTTATCCGCTTGCCGGAGCACTGCGTGATCAGCGTATCACCCGAGCGTTTCTTGCAGTTACACAACCAGCGCATCGAAACGCGCCCGATCAAGGGCACACTGCCGCGCGCCGCCGATCCGCAGGAAGATGCGCGCCGCGCCACGGCACTCGCCGCTTCGCAGAAAGATCGGGCGGAGAATTTAATGATTGTCGACTTGCTGCGTAACGATATTGGGCGCGTCGCCGTCCCCGGCAGCGTGCGGGTGCCTGAACTGTTTCACGTTGAGGCGTTTCCGGCGGTACACCATCTGGTCAGCACCATTGAAGCAAGGCTGCCGGAAAGCAGCCATGCCACGGATTTGCTGCGCGCCTGTTTCCCCGGCGGCTCCATCACCGGTGCTCCCAAGATTCGCGCCATGGAGATTATTGAAGAGCTGGAGCCGCATCGCCGCAACGCCTATTGCGGCAGTATTGGCTATATCAGCGTCTGTGGCACCATGGATACCAGCATTACCATTCGCACGCTGATCGCAGAGCAAGGCCAGCTTCACTGTTGGGCGGGCGGCGGTATCGTGGCAGACAGTCAGGAACAGGCGGAATATCAGGAAACATTGGATAAACTGGGCCGTATTCTTCCTCAACTCAGTGCGGCGCACACGTTATGAGCACG
>NZ_JAGFPF010000416.1:0-1495 GCF_025962695.1 Candidatus Symbiopectobacterium sp. NZEC135
CAAGGCGATGGCGCAGTTGGATTCCATGGTGCAGCAAAACGCGGCGCTGGTGCAGGAATCCACGGCGGCCACCGAAGCGTTGCTGGCGCAAACGGAAGAGCTGCACTCTACGGTCGGGCACTTCAAGGTGTAACGCCTGAAGAGAAGAACATGAAGAGCGCCGTAAGGCGCTCTTTTTTTATGCCAATTTAATCAGCACCATGCCCAGCAATAACAGCCCCAATCCAACCCAGCCGCTTTTGTTGAGACGCTGGCCGAACAATATCCACCCGGCTGCCACGGTGGCTGCAATGCCAAACCCGCCCCACAGCGCGTAAGCGACCGTGAGATCGATGCCCTTTACCGCTTGCGCCAGTGCGCTAAACGCTGCCAATACGCTTATCAGCGATAACATCCCAAGCCACACCTTGCGAAAGCCGTCCGACAATTTAAGGAAAATGTTGGCGGCAATCTCCAACACAATCGCTAAAGCCAGGAACGCCGCATGCTGCCACTCAAACGGTAACATGATGGTTTCCTCGCGTTGCGCTGGCCGCAGGGGTTTTACGCACGCCCGATTTCACCAGCAGGATACCCACTAACAATATTGCCAGCCCGATGACTTTTAACACCGAAAGGGATTCATCAAACAGCATGACACTAAACAATGTGATAAAGATAATGCCGATACCTTCCCACAGGGCGTAAGCCACGCCCATCGCCACGCGCTTTATGGCAATTGATAGCAACAGGTAGGAGAGTGCAATCATGCCATACATCACCAGATGGCCCAGCGGGCTACCGCTGAGGCTGGCGTATTTCATGCTTAACGTGCCAATAATTTCTGCCGCAATTGCGCAGGCTAAAAAGATCCAGTAAATCATTATTTTTCTCCCTGAAAGGGTTATTCGTAGCATAGGGGTAATGCCCGGCGATGCCCGTGAAAAGCAGGCACAGCGAGACCGGCCCATGTGCGATAAATAGGGGGATCAGCAGACAAACGCGCAGAAATGCGCTGCCATCGCTGAATTCAGAGAGAGACCTAAAGTTCGCTACACCAGTGATGTTCACTGGCAAGAATGGCTGAAAGGAATAGCATGTAGATGGAAGTAATGATGGTTTTGTTTTGTATTTTCTTCATGATGATTCTGTATTACCCGCCGCAAATAATGCGATTTGTCCACATTCCTCGGAATTAAAAGAATATTACGCTGGAGTATTTGTAGCATGCCTCATGGGGGAAAGCAAACCAGTACTCGGCTTGCGTGTGCGCCATTGGGTGTTGGTTTAGCAAGCGGTGCAGACAGATTCTGCACCGCTGTTGTGAACAAACGGGCTGTGCCACTGGGGCTCACTGGGATAGGCGCTAAGCGCCCAACGGCATCCGCAGCAGGGGATGTGGCTGTTGTTCGGCAAAGTAGCGGTGAATGTGATGCAGGATGTCGCGCTGGCCGGGGAAGGGTAACATCCTGGCCGCTTCTTCAAACGTTGCCCAATGGAATTCGCTGTGCTCAGC
>NZ_JAGFPF010000418.1:0-1489 GCF_025962695.1 Candidatus Symbiopectobacterium sp. NZEC135
GCTGCATTACAAGAGATGATTGAACCGCTGCGTGCGCAAACCAGCGCCAGCATCCAGATCGATTGCCGCATTCCGACGCAGGCGCTGGATGCCGCGCAGCAGGTGCATTTGTTGCAGATCATTCGTGAAGCGGTGTTGAACGCCATCAAGCACGCGCAGGCAACGACTATCGTGGTCAGTTGCCGCACTCAGCCTGATGGCGGTCACTGTGTTGATATTCGTGATGATGGACGCGGTATCAGCAGCCACGAGGAGCCCGTGGGGCATTATGGCCTGAATATTATGCATGAACGCGCCGAGCGTTTGGGAGGCACGCTCTCTATCGGTTCCCATCCTGACGGTGGAACGCGGGTAAGCGTGTGCTTTTCAGCGCCAGCGACCGAACACAGCAGTACCAACAATATCAATGATAAAGAAGAATAAGATCTAGACCCTAAATAATTCGCGTGTTGTCTTGCAACGTGAAGTATGACGGGTATGTCCTTTGGGAGTGGGTAATGTCAGATACATTGAGCTACCGCGTGATGATTGTCGACGATCATCCGCTTATGCGCCGGGGCATCCGCCAGTTATTGGAAACCGATGCAATTTTTGAGGTAATTGGGGAAGCCAGTAATGGTATGGAGGCGCTTAGCCTCGCCAATCGCGATTCACCCGATATTATTTTGCTCGACCTCAATATGAAAGGGTTGAGCGGACTGGATACGCTCCACGCACTGCGGCGCGATGGCATCTGCGCGCGCATTATCGTGCTGACCGTGTCGGATTCACCGGGCGACATTTACGCGCTGGTGGATGCGGGGGCGGATGGGTATCTGCTGAAAGACAGCGCCCCGGAGAACCTGTTAGCGGCAATCCGTAACGGCGATGCCTTCAGTGAGCAGGTGAAGGAGGTTTTACAAAACCGCATGGCGGTGCAGGAGATCCCTTCGCCGTTTACCGTACTCACCGAGCGTGAACTGGACGTGCTTCAGGAAGTGGCGTCGGGGCTGTCCAACAAGCAGATCGCCTCTGCGCTGTTTATTTCGGAAGAGACCGTGAAGGTGCATATCCGCAATATCCTGCGCAAGTTAAACGTCAGTTCACGCGTGGCAGCTACCGTGCTGTACCTGCAAACGCGCGGTTTATAACGTCAGGGGCGTCAGATCTTCGGTTTTTTGATCAGCGCCCACTGGATCGACAATACGCTCACCATCACGATAATCAGCCCGGGCAACGCCATTCCCTGAATGCGCTGCCCGAGAAATACCCACCCGAGCACCACGGCCGTGACCGGGCTCAGCAGGCTCATCGCCGACACCGCGACCGGAGAAAGACGGCGAATGCCGCGGAACCACAGCGCATAGGCCAGCATCGCACCTGCCACGCACAACCACAGATAACCGGCAATCTGGGTGACTGTCAGCGTGGGTAGCGGCGGATCGACCAGCAGCGCCACCGGCAACAAAAAGATTCCGCCGAGCAGTAACTGCCATCCGGTCAGTGCCAT
>NZ_JAGFPF010000419.1:0-1488 GCF_025962695.1 Candidatus Symbiopectobacterium sp. NZEC135
TCAATGCAGCGCGCCATGCAGGAAACGGAGCGGCGACGTGAGAAGCAGCAGGCGTATAACGAAGCGCACGGCATCGTGCCTACCGGTCTTAACAAAAAGATCGATGACATTCTGCAATTAGGCAAGCCGACGGCGAAAGGCAAAGGCCGCGCCGGACGTAAAGCCGCTGAGCCAGCCGCAGAATATCATGCACTGACGCCAAAAGCGCTGGAGCAAAAGATTCGTGAATTGGAAGGTCAAATGATGACGCACGCGCAGAATTTGGAGTTCGAAGAGGCGGCGGCGTTGCGTGACCAGATTCATGCCTTACGTGAGCGATTTATCGCCGCATCCTGATTTCCCTGTGAGGGCAAGGTGCTGATATGACATTTTCTCTACCGGATGTAGATGTACTGTTTATCGCGGGCTTCGGCCCGATCGCTTCGGACGCGGCGGCAAGTCGTGCGCTCTATCTGGAGACGCTGGGTTTACCGCTTAAACCATTGGGGGAGTCGAGCGATTATCTGGTGGCCGATACCCTGGGGGGCGTGAAGCACTTTGCACTGTGGCCGTTGGCGCAGGCGAGCCAGTCTTGCTTTGGCACTGAACGCTGGCCGGAGGATGTCACCGTGCCGCAAAGCTGGCTGGAGTTTGAGGTTGCGGATATGGCGACCGCCACCGCTGCGGTTAAACGGGCGGGTTATACCCTACTGGTGGATAACCGGCTCGAACCGTGGGGGCAGTGGGTGACGCGTTTCCTCAGCCCCGAAGGCATGCTAATTGGTGTCACCCATACGCCGTGGCTGCGTAGCGAATAGCACGCTGACAGAGCGGTTTTAGCCCAGGCGTTGCAGGGTAATTTCCAGCGCCTGGCGCAGCAGTTCACGATCGTGATGGTGCGGCACGTCGGCAGCGCTTAATGGTTGTTGCACGATAAGACGATCGTTGATGCCTTGCACCTGCGTGTGTGGACTGACGATAACTGCGTCCACCACTTTACGTCCCACCTTGGTTTCGATCATGGCGAGCTTTTGTGCCAGCGTCATATGGGCAGCAGCCTGGTTGAGTTCACGCCCGAGATTGCCGATATAGACCATCTGCGCTGGCGTGCGGCGCAGGGCGCGCGCCAGATCGTCGAGCAACAGCAGGGGCATCAGGCTGGTCAGAAAGCTGCCTGGGCCAATCAGGATCAAATCGGCCTGATCGATGGCATCAATCGCTTCCTGGGTCGCCTTGACCACCGGGTGGAGTTGCAGATCCTGTGGCAGGACGTTCAGATTGTCTATTTGCACTTCACCGTAGATCTGGTTTCCTCCGCTGTCGGTAGCCACCAGATCGACGGGGTGTTCTGACATCGGGATCAGCACCGCGTCTACCTTCAGCAGTCCGCGAATCAGGTTAATCGCTTCCAGCGGTCGCACGCTCAGGTGATCCAGCGCTTTGAGCATCAGGTTGCCCAGATTGTGCCCGGCGAGTTCGCCGCTGCCGGTGAAACGATATTCAAACATG
>NZ_JAGFPF010000041.1:0-38362 GCF_025962695.1 Candidatus Symbiopectobacterium sp. NZEC135
GAACTGGCCGATCAATACGGTGTTTCCGCAGAACGTGTGCGTCAGTTAGAGAAAAACGCCATGAAGAAACTGCGGGCGGCGATTGAGGCTTGATGGCAGTTTATCGTGCGCGTTGTACAATCAGCGCTCACAATAAAAACGATCGACACAATGTCGGTCGTTTTTTTTATGTCTCTCCCCCGTGGTATTACAGATATTCAGTAATTTGTTCATAGTAACCTAGAGCGATCTCGTGTTTGGCATCATCAGGGATCAGTGTTTTTGCTCGTTTGAAATAGGCATTTTGCATTAGAAAATCCACCTCCTCCCCTGCATACCGTGCTTGTAGATAGTCATCATAAAATTCTACGATCTCTTTTAAATCGCAATACAGCACATCCTGTTGTGCGGGCTCTTCACCAAAAGAGAGTTCGCAGAGTCTAAGAGCCGCTTGTGCGTTGCTGATCGCACAGGCTAGGTTATCAGGCACCGCCCTTTTTTTTAAGTGGCTGAATACGTCATAAAAGAGTTTATTTTCTCTATTCTGTGGTGCAGCAATTCTTCCGTAGACGAGTTCCCGTGAGAAATTATAAAGACAGCTTAACCAGACAGTATTTCTGAGCGTTGAGTCAATACGCTGTGTCTTTTGCTCATCCAATGTTAATACGCAATGATGCGAGTTTATAAAATTATCAACATTACGATACAGAAACTCAGATATTTGAAATATTTCCCAATCGGTATCTCCACATTTTATTGCTGTAAGTGAATATTTGATGCGTAATAGTTGTAATTTTTTCTTTATTGCCGTGTTGTGGCTTGTCTTACTGTTCAGTTTTTTATTATATGTTTCATATAGTTCTGATATGGTGTTTCGTAGGGTCTTATTGATTTCTCGCCGTGTATCCACGTCTATCTCTGGTCGGTTTTCAATTTGGCTCTGGATCTTTAACAGGTTTTTATTATAGGTACTAATAACGGAAATCTTCTGGTGTGGAGGAACGATGCTTGTGTCTAATTTTAGAGATTCAATCAGCATTAGGTAATTTCTCTCATGCAGGGAGTAAGGGAAATATACTTTATCTGCTATTTAGTAGATCGAATTTCTTGGCGGAAAAAGCGATTTTTAGATGTGGTGAAATGCGTATCCGATGTGTTTATGGGTAATAGCTGCACGCATGCGGTGTACCATGAAGGCCCACATAATTGCTTGGCATCATCCCTGCACCGTATCAGGGAGTAGCCCCTGCCGTCGGCTTGCGGTTAACGTCGGGTGTAGAGCCACCCTCCTGACACCGGGAAGAATCCACAGCTTTCCATAAAGTGATCCAGCACGACTTCGTTTACGCCAGCATGATCGGCGGCGGTCAGCCAAAACTCTTTCACGCCCGGTAACTGGCGCACAACCTCCTGAATCAGGTGCAGGCCAACGCCGCGGCGGCGTGTTGCTTCTCTGACCATCAGATCATCGAGTTCTGCGTATTCTCCATCAATCTCAACCATAACCGCTGCCAGCAGTCGTCCGTTAAAGCGCGATGCAAATAGACGGTTATGCGTATCAAGCTCTTGTTGTAACAGGTCGAGATTCTGGTGAGGCCAAATCTTGGCGAGATCAATTCTGTCCTGGTCGCTAAATAACGAGAGACATTCGACGGCAAGCTTCATTTCGATAACCCTCTCAATGCGTTTGCATAAAGCATAACTGTAGCCTAAAGCATAATGTAGTAGTGATGTAGATAAACAGTTGTGTAAGTATTTCTGTACGGTTAATAGGGAAAATGTTTTCCTCATCGATGATTTTTCGAGTATTGAGTTGCTCATCGCCGCATAAAGCAGCATAACTGACTATCTATAAAATAAATAGTGGCTTATAAGGCTGGTATTTTATGCTGTTTACACCGCTTGTTTCTGATTGCGGGAGTTGATTTGCAGCATAAAATTCCTGTTTAATGACATGAAAAATAACGCCTTATTAGTGAAGTATAGCTAATAAAAAGCCTAACCTGTTCTTACTTATAAGAAAAAGATTGAGTATGGCGGGTTGGTACAGGTTTGCAGGCGAACTCCATAACGACAGATAGGGTGAATCGAATGAAAGTAGCTAAAGGTAAAGTCGTACTGTTAGGGTGTATGGCAGCAGCGTTCGCACACATGGCCCATGCAGAAGACATCAAGGTTGCCGTTGTCGGAGCCATGTCCGGCCCGGTTGCACAGTACGGCGACATGGAATTTATCGGTGCACGTCAGGCGATTGCTGACATCAACGCCAAAGGTGGCGTGAAGGGTAATAAACTGGTTGCCGTGGAATATGACGATGCCTGTGACCCGAAACAGGCCGTTGCCGTTGCCAACAAAGTGATTAACGACGGCATTCGTTACGTGATTGGTCACCTGTGCTCCTCTTCTACCCAGCCAGCCTCTGATATCTATGAAGACGAAGGCGTGCTGATGATTACGCCAGCGGCTACTGCACCGGATCTGACCACCCGTGGTTACAAACTGGTGCTGCGCACCACCGGTCTGGATTCCGATCAGGGCCCGACCGCTGCTAACTACATTGTGAATACCATCAAACCGCAGCGCATCGCCGTGGTACACGACAAACAGCAGTACGGTGAAGGTCTGGCGCGTTCTGTTCAGGACAGCCTGAAAAAAGCGGGTGCCAACGTGGTGCTGTTTGAAGGCGTAACCGCTGGGGACAAAGATTTCTCCACGCTGGTGGCGCGTTTGAAGAAAGAGAACGTGGATTTCGTCTACTTTGGCGGCTACTACCCGGAAATGGGCCAAATCCTGCGTCAGGCACGTCAGGCTGGTTTGACCACTAAATTCATGGGACCGGAAGGGGTAGGCAACTCTTCACTGTCCAACATCGCGGGCGCGGCGTCTGAAGGCATGCTGGTAACCCTGCCGAAACGTTATGACCAGGTTCCTGCTAACCAGCCGATCGTGGATTCGCTGAAAGCGAAAAAACTGGATCCGACCGGGCCGTTCGTCTGGACCACCTACGCCGCGTTGCAGTCTCTGACGACTGCGATGGCGCGCAGCGGTACCGAACCGGAAGCTATCGCAAAAGACCTGAAAGCCAACACCGTAGAGACCGTAATGGGTCCGTTGAGCTGGGATACAAAAGGTGACCTGAAAGGGTTTGAGTTTGGCGTATTCGAGTGGCATGCAGACGGCACTTCTAGCGCAAAATAATCGCTGCCGCCCACTCAGTTCCTGAACACCGATGCCCCTACCGCCTTCAGGCCGTGGGGGCAAAATCTTAAGGTGTAAAGGTTAATTCTAAGGTAAAGGTATGTCCGAGCAGTTCCTCTATTTCCTTCAGCAAATGTTCAACGGCGTGACGTTGGGCAGCACTTATGCGCTGATTGCCATTGGCTACACCATGGTTTACGGCATTATCGGCATGATCAACTTCGCCCACGGCGAGGTCTACATGATCGGTAGCTATGTCTCTTTTATCGTTATCGCTGCGCTGATGATGATGGGTATCGACGTCAGTTGGGTGCTGATCGGTGCGGGTTTTATCGCCGCCATTGTGATCGCCAGTGCTTATGGCTGGAGCATCGAACGCGTGGCCTATAAGCCAGTGCGTAACTCCAAGCGCCTGATTGCGCTGATTTCCGCCATCGGGATGTCCATCTTTCTGCAAAACTACGTCAGCCTGACGCAAGGTTCGCGCGACGTGGCGCTGCCGACGCTGGTGCACGGTCAACTGGTTGTCGGGGAAAGCAACGGCTTTGCCGCCACCATTACCACCATGCAGGTGACCATCTGGGTTGTCACTTTCATCACCATGCTGGCACTCACCACCTTTATTCGCTATTCCCGCATGGGGCGCGCTTGCCGTGCCTGCGCGGAAGATTTGAAAATGGCTAGCCTGCTGGGTATCAGTACTGACCGCGTGATTTCACTGACCTTTGTGATCGGCGCGGCGATGGCGGCGGTCGCTGGCGTATTGCTGGGCCAGTTCTACGGTGTGATAAACCCCTACATTGGCTTTATGGCGGGCATGAAAGCCTTTACCGCTGCAGTGTTAGGTGGGATCGGCAGCATTCCGGGTGCCATGATTGGCGGCCTGGTGCTGGGTGTGGCGGAAGCCCTGACCAGTGCCTACCTGAGTACGGAGTACAAAGACGTGGTCTCCTTCGCGTTGCTGATAGTGGTGCTGCTGGTGATGCCAACCGGTATTCTGGGCCGCCCGGAGGTTGAGAAAGTATGAAACAGCTCAACCTGTTAAATGCCGTGATATCGGCATTCACGCTGCTGGTGCTGGCAGCGTTCCTGATGGGCATGCAACTGGGACTGGATGGCACCATGTTGGTGGTACGCGGCGCAGATGCTGTGCGCTGGAACCTGATCGGCGTTGGTTGCGTGGTGGTGTTCTTCTTCCAACTGCTGCGCCCCTTCTTCCAAAGCGGGATGCGCAAACTGTCAGGCGGCGGCTCCTCACTGGTGCTGCCGAGCTTTGACGGCAGTACGCCGCGTCAAAAAGTGCTGGCGGCGGTGCTGATTATCATTGCGGTGATCTGGCCATTTTTAGTGTCGCGCGGTTCGGTGGATATCGCCACGCTGACGCTGATCTACGTGATGCTGGGCCTGGGCCTGAACGTTGTCGTGGGGCTGTCTGGTTTACTGGTGCTGGGCTACGGCGGCTTCTACGCCATTGGCGCTTATACCTACGCGTTGCTGAACCATTACTACGGGCTGGGCTTCTGGCAGAGCCTGCCGCTGGCGGGTATCGCTGCTGGGTTGTCCGGTTTCCTGCTCGGTTTCCCGGTGTTGCGCCTGCGCGGTGACTATCTGGCGATTGTGACGCTCGGTTTCGGTGAAATCGTGCGTATTCTGCTGCTTAACAATACCGAATTTACCGGTGGCCCGAACGGCATCAGCCAGATTCCCAAACCGACTTTCTTTGGGCTGGAATTCAGCCGCCGCGTCAGCGAAGGCGGTTGGGGCACTTTCCACGACATGTTTGGCCTGAAGTATGACCCCAGCGATCGCATCATTTTCCTCTATCTGGTAGCGCTGCTGCTGGTTATCGCCACCCTGTTTGTCATCAACCGGTTACTGCGTATGCCGCTGGGGCGTGCCTGGGAAGCGCTGCGTGACGATGAGATTGCCTGTCGTTCGTTAGGATTAAGCCCAACCCGCATCAAACTGACGGCATTTACCATCAGTGCGGCGTTTGCCGGTTTCGCTGGTACGCTGTTTGCCGCGCGTCAGGGGTTTGTCAGTCCTGAATCCTTTACCTTTGCTGAATCGGCGTTCGTGCTCGCCATTGTGGTGTTAGGTGGCATGGGCTCTCAGTTTGCGGTGATCCTCGCGGCCATTCTGCTGGTGGTATCGCGTGAATTGATGCGCGATCTGAACGAGTACAGCATGCTGCTGCTGGGTGCTCTGATGGTGCTGATGATGATTTGGCGTCCGCAAGGGTTGTTGCCGATGAAGCGCCCAGAGATGAAGCTGAAGGTTGAGAAGAAGGAAGAACAGGCATGAGTACGCAACCATTATTATCGGTTCGTGGCCTGACCATGCGCTTTGGCGGCTTGCTGGCGGTCAACAATGTGGAACTGGATCTGAATCAGGGCGAAATCGTCTCTCTGATTGGGCCGAATGGTGCCGGTAAGACCACGGTATTTAACTGCCTGACTGGTTTTTATCGTCCGACCGGTGGCACCATCATGCTGCGCGATCGCCATCTGGAAGGATTGCCGGGACAGCAGATTGCCCGTATGGGCGTGGTGCGTACCTTCCAGCATGTGCGTCTGTTCCGCGAAATGACGGTGATTGAAAACCTGCTGGTGGCACAACATCAACACCTAAAAAGCGGCGTGTTTGCCGGCCTGCTGAAAACGCCGGGTTTCCGTCGTGCAGAAGCCGAAGCGCAAGCGTTGGGGGCCATGTGGCTGGAGCGCGTTGGTCTGCTTGATTTGGCGAATCGTCAGGCGGGTAATCTGGCGTATGGTCAGCAGCGTCGTCTGGAGATTGCGCGTTGCATGATGACACGCCCGGAAGTATTGATGCTGGATGAACCCGCTGCCGGGCTGAACCCGAAAGAAACCGAAGAGCTTGATCACCTGATTGCTGAACTGCGCGATCGTCACCAGGTATCGGTGCTGCTGATTGAGCACGATATGAAGCTGGTGATGGGCATTTCCGATCGCATTTACGTGGTGAATCAGGGAACGCCCTTGGCGCAGGGAACACCGGTTGAAATTCGTAATAACCCGGACGTGATCCGCGCGTATCTCGGGGAAGGATAAGCACTATGTTGTCATTTAATCAGGTTTCAGCGCATTACGGAAAAATTCAGGCGCTGCATGACGTGAGTCTGCATATTGAACAGGGTGAAATCGTCACGCTGATTGGGGCCAACGGTGCGGGGAAAACCACGCTGCTCGGCACCCTGTGCGGCGATCCGCGCGCGACGGCGGGCTCCATCATTTATGACGGAAAAGACATCACCCAGTGGCAAACGGCGCAAATCATGCGTGAAGCGATTGCCATTGTGCCGGAAGGTCGCCGCGTGTTTTCACGCATGACGGTGGAAGAGAATCTGGCGATGGGCGGCTTCTTTGCCGACAAGGAGCAGTATCAGTCGCGCATTGCGCGGGTATACGATCTGTTCCCGCGTCTGTATGAGCGCCGCGCGCAGCGTTCCGGCACCATGTCCGGCGGTGAGCAGCAGATGCTGGCCATCGGACGCGCCCTGATGAGCCAACCGCGTTTGCTGCTGCTGGATGAGCCCTCTCTGGGGTTAGCACCGATTATTATTTTGCAGATTTTTGATACTATCGCTCAACTGCGCGAAGAAGGGATGACCATCTTCCTGGTCGAGCAGAATGCGAATCAGGCGCTGAAATTGGCGGATCGTGGTTATGTGCTGGAGAATGGTCGGGTAGTATTGGAAGATACGGGTGCCGCCTTGCTGGCAAATGAGGCTGTGCGTTCTGCCTATCTCGGGGGATAACCCTGTCTGAGAGACCATGATTGCGCGACAGTCGTCGTGTCTGGGTGGGCCAGCGTTGTCTGGCCCATCGTGTTATCTGATGAATCAAGAGAATGAAAATGGCAACGGAAGGATTACTGTCTCAGCGTATGGCGAGACTGAAAAGCTCGGCGATTCGGGAATTGCTGAAACACAGCAAGATGGATCATGTGATTTCTCTGGCTGGGGGAATTCCTTCAGATGCCTTGTTCGATTTT
Source organism: Candidatus Symbiopectobacterium sp. NZEC135 (assembly GCF_025962695.1). NCBI lineage: Bacteria > Pseudomonadati > Pseudomonadota > Gammaproteobacteria > Enterobacterales > Enterobacteriaceae > Symbiopectobacterium > Candidatus Symbiopectobacterium sp. NZEC135. Next base: position 7,192 of record NZ_JAGFPF010000041.1, read on the forward strand.
GAAGGGCTAAACCTGGCGACCCAGCGCGCGATTACCGAGCAGCCGAAAAATGCGTTTCAGTATGGTTTGACGGAAGGTAGCGATACGCTGCGTGTGCGTATTGCTGAACTGTGTGCGCTGCGCGGTGTGAAAACCCACGCTGACGACATGGTAGTCACGGCGGGCTCGCAGCAGGCGTTGGATCTGGTGATGCGCTCTCTGATTGACCCTAATGATGTGGTGGTGGTGGAACGCCCGACCTATCTGGCGGCACTGCAAACGCTGGAACTGGCGGAAGCGCGCGTGATGTCGGTCGCATCCGACAAAGACGGCATGGTGGTGGACGAGCTGGAAACCCTGCTGCGCACTCAGCGTATTAAAGCGGTGTATCTGGTGCCGAACTTTGGTAACCCGAGCGGCGTGGTGCTCAATGAAGCGCGTCGTCGCCAGTTGATTACGCTCGCCGATCGCTATGGCTTTGTGATCATTGAAGATGACCCCTACGGTGAGTTGCGTTTCACCGATGAGCGCAATCCGACGCTGTTCCAGCTTGGGCAAGAGATGCTGGGCCACAACGATGCGGTGATCTATACCTCTACCTTCTCAAAAATTCTGGCACCGGGCTTGCGCCTTGGTTGGGCTATCCTGCCGCAGTGGCTGCTGCATAAAGTGGCGATCATCAAGCAGGCGGCGGATTTGCATGCCAGCTCGCTGTCGCAAACCATCGCGGAATACTATCTGGCGTCGGGACGTTTGCCGACCCAAATCGACAAGATTCGCGAAGCCTACAAGCACAAAGGTGAACTGCTAGGATCACTGATTGAGCAAGAGCTGGGTGATGTGATTGCTTTCAACAAACCAAAAGGCGGCATGTTCCTGTGGGCACGCTTCCGCGAGCCGTTTAACACTACGCAGTGGCTGGAAAAAACGCTGGAACAGGGCGTGGTGTTCGTGCCGGGTGAGTTCTTCTTCCCGGAACGCCCTGATTACGCCACGCTGCGTTTCTCGTTCGCTACCGCAACGGATGAGCAGATGCACGAGGCAGTGGCTCGTCTGAAACGCGCGCTTTAAGTTGATGATGGACTAAAACCGCTGCCCGCTGGCAGCGGTTACGGCCTACGCTAAGCCGCATCTCAGCACAGCTGCTGAATCAGATGCGGCAGTTCCTGACTGACGATATCCAGCAGGGTATCGCGCGCCGCATCTGGTGCATTTCCTACCCACGCCACCGCCAGCGGCAAGGCAGTAAACGCCCCCTCGCCATGATCGATAGCTACAAAACGCACATGGGGAGTTGCCATGCGCGCCGCCCAGCGCGGCATGATGGCACCGCCCACTTCGCTTGCCACCATACTGAGAATGGTCTGTTTTTCATCGACAAGCTGCACAATATGAGGTTTAAGCCCCGCCTGAGAGAACAGCTTGATGGTGACATCGTGGCTGTGCGGCCGCGCGCGTCGCGCCGGTACGATAAGGGGCAGCGTGGCGATATCCTCGATGGTCACGCTATGGCGTGTTGCTAACGGATGGCGCTCGGCGATGGCGAGCACCACATTTTCGTAGAGCAAAAAGCGGGTGGTGAGCTGCGGGTCGCTCTCTTTCAGCGGGCGGATAAATGCCATATCCAACTGGCCGGATTTCAACTTGGGCAGCAGTTGTGCGGTTTTGTTTTCATCAATGCGCACATCCACGTCGGGGCAGGCGTGACGAAATGCGGGTAGCAGATGAGGCACCAGCGCAATCGCTGCGCTGTCGATGGCTCCAATGCGCAGCGTGCGTGCCTGAAGGCGTCCTTGACGGCGAAAGTGGGCTTCCAGCGCATCCACTTCAGCCACGATTTTCTTCCCTTCTTCCAACAGTTTGTGGCCGTGCGCTGTCAGCGCCACGCTGCGCGTGGAACGCACGAACAGGCGCACGTTGAGGCTTTCTTCCAGCAGGCGAATATGGCGTCCGAGGGCGGAGGGCAGCATATCAAGTTGCTGGGCCGCGTGGCCGAAATGTAGTGCGTCTGCCACCGCGATAAAGCAGCGCAACTGGCGGAGTTCCATGGGCAACCCTCAGTAGTAGGTAGAGCGAGCGCGTAGATAATAGCGCTGTTTTCCGCCTTAACAAGCGGTGAAAAAATGTGCGCGTTGTTGGCGGTGATCCCTATCACAGAACCGTAAGGGGTAAAACGGGTGCAGTTGTTAATACTCTGTATCTCAGACGTTTTTTTTTATCGCTTTTCCACATTAAAACTAGGTGAATATTGATCGCCATCATCGAATTCAACGTCGCCCTGATGACGCCGCTGGATTATGCAAATTATTTATATAATCCCAGGTGAATGATCCCGCCAATGTTCTGACGCATAGTCTGATCAGAAATAACGTGTATTAGCCAGTCTTATTATTTTTCCCTACTCTTACCCTATTATTCTGGAATGCATAATGAAAATAGATATTGAAAGTGTGACGCTAAAAAAGATCACCTGGCGGATTATACCTTATGTCATGGTGGTTTATTTTGTCGGCTTTTTTGACCGTATTAATATCGGGTTTGCCGCGTTAACCATGAATCAGGATTTAGGTTTTTCCGATACGGTTTTTGGTTTAGGCGCAGGTTTATTTTTCCTCGGTTATTTTCTGACGGATGTTCCCTCCAATATTATTTTGCAGAAAGTCGGACCGCGTATTTGGCTCACGCGTATTTTACTCAGTTGGGCCGTGATCACCGCGTTTATGATTACTGTGAAGACCGTGGAAGGGTTTTATATCCTACGTTTTCTGCTGGGTGTTGCGGAGGCAGGCTCTTTCTCCGGCATTATTCTCTATCTTAGCACTTGGTTCCCAATGAAACGGCGGGCGCAAATGATTGCCTTGTTTATGGCTGCCGCCCCGATTTCTGCCATGGTCGGCTCGCCGCTGGCGGGGGCTATTCTCAGCGCCCACGGTGCGCTTGGTCTGGCGGGCTGGCAGTTAATGTTCCTGATTTGTACCGTCGCGGCGACGGTCATGGGTGTGTTTACCTGGTTCTATGTTAACGACAAGCCGGAGAAAAACCGCTGGTTGACGTCGGAAGAAACGCAGTGGTTGGTGGCGACGTTGGCGGCGGAAAAACAGAACAAAGGTGACGTGGTTAAAGTCAGTATCTGGAAAGGGCTGACCGACATCCGCGTTCTGACGCTGGCAGTGGTCTATTTCGGCACCTCTGCCGGGCTCTATTCTCTCAATATCTGGTCGCCGCAATTTATCAAATCCTTTGGTTTGAACACCATGCAGATTGGCCTTATCAATGCGGTGCCTTCGGCCATGGCCGCTATCGCAATGGTGCTGTGGGCGCGGCATTCCGATAAAACCAAAGAGCGCACCTGGCATGTGGTGAGCGCGTGTTTGCTGGCGAGCACCGGGTTTGTGCTGGCGGGGTGGGCACAGTCGTTACCGCTGGCGATTGCCGCGCTTGTCATGGCTAATATGGGTATCTCTTCGTGTAAACCGCCGATCTGGAGTATCCCGTCGCTGTTCCTGAGCGGGCCTGCCGCTGCTGCCGGGCTGGCCGCTATCAACTCTATCGGTAATCTGGGTGGCTTTGCGGGCCCCGCGCTGATCGGCTGGTTGAAAAGCAATACCGGAAGCTTTTCCATCGCGCTGTATTGCGTAGCGGGCATGTTGGTGGTTTCCGCGATATTAACCCTGTCTATTGAAGTGCGTCGTCGTCGCGATGAAGCAAAGCTCGAATTAACCCATTCAACGAAATAAAGCGTATCTGTTTTTTATTGGAGGTTGTGTGATGTCTCAAAATGATGTGTCGACATTGACAGAGATAATGACCCGCTTTACCGGGTACGTTGGCAAACGCCTGCCAACCGATGTCATCAAGAAACTGGAAGAATTACGCAGTAAAGAAAAAGACGAATTATCCCTTGCCAAAGTGGTTTATGACTCGATGTTTGAAAACCAAAAGCAAGCAGATCTATTAGACAGACCCTGCTGCCAGGATACCGGTGTTATTCAGTATTTTATTACGGCAGGATCGGCATTCCCTTATTTGGGTGAGCTGGAAAGTATATTACAAACGGCGACGGAAGAAGCCACTAAAAAAGCGCCATTACGCCATAATGCAGTCGAGACCTTTATTGAGAAAAATACCGGAACCAATACCGGATCGCGAATTCCGTGGCTCGATTGGGAAATCATTCCTCATGATGATAGCTGCACCATTGAAGTTTATATGGCGGGGGGCGGTTGTTCATTGCCGGGTGCCGCGAAAGTATTGATGCCGGGCCAGGGCTATGAAGGCGTTAACCAGTTCGTGTTCGATGTGATCACCTCTTACGGCGTGAATGCCTGCCCGCCGCTGTTGGTTGGCGTCGGGGTCTCTACGTCGGTGGAAACTGCGGCGCGCTTGTCGAAAAAAGCGATTTTGCGCCCGGTGGATTCGTCCCACCCCAATGCCGATGCGGCGAAGATGGAGAAGCTGCTGGAAGAGGGGTTGAACAGCGTGGGCCTGGGGCCGCAAGGGCTGGGCGGAGCTTCATCGGTGATGGGCGTCAATATCGAGTCTTCCGCGCGCCACCCTTCCACCATTGGCGTGGCGGTGTCTACCGGATGTTGGGCGCACCGTCGCGGCACCATCCGTTTCTCCGCTGATTTGTCCTATGAAATTCTTTCCCATAAAGGCGCCGTACTATGAAAAAAGTGCTTACTACCCCGATTAGCGATGAAGCGCTGGCCGAACTGAACATTGGCGATGTGGTGTATCTGACCGGTACGCTGGTGACCTGTCGTGACGTTGCTCACCGTCGTCTGATTGAGCTGGGCCGCGAATTGCCGGTCGATCTGCGCGGCGGCGCTATTTTCCACGCCGGGCCGATTGTAGTGGAAAAGGACGATGGCAGCTTTGAAATGATCTCCATCGGGCCAACCACCAGTATGCGCATGGAAAAATTCGAGAAAGAATTTATCGAACAAACCGGTGTGAAGCTGATTGTCGGTAAAGGTGGCATGGGGCCGAACACCGAAGAGGGCTGCAAAACCTTCAAGGCAGTGCACGCCGTGTTCCCCGGCGGCTGTGCGGTGCTTGCCGCGACCTGCGTTGAAGAGATTGAGGATGCCCAGTGGCGCGATCTTGGCATGCCTGAAACGCTGTGGGTAAACCGGGTGAAAGCCTTTGGTCCGTTGATTATCTCTATCGATACCCACGGCAATAACCTGTTCGAGCAAAACAAGAAGGTCTATAACGCGCGCAAAGCGCCAGTGATTGCGGCCATCAACGAGCAGATTCGCTTTATCAAATAAGTTCTGGCGCGCAGCGCCACCCTGAAACACTGAAGGTAACCTATGAAACTGGCAAGTTTTATTAACCCGGAAACCCAGCAAAAGACTTACGGGCGTATCGATGCCGATGGCATCATCGATCTGGGACGGCGCTTTTCCGACACTTATGCCGATATCCCTGCCGCGCTGCGCGCCGGTGCGTTGAAACAGTTTGAGGCGGTGCAGGACGCGCCGGACTTTCGTTTTGAACAGGTCACCTTTTTGCCGGTGATCGAACAGCCGGGAAAAATCCTGTGTGTTGGTATGAACTACATGGAAAAACGCATCGAGTTCCAACAAACCGTTGATGCGCCAACCCTGTTTATCCGCTTTGCCGATACGCTGTCTGCCCACCGTCAGCCGCTGATGAAACCGGAATCGAGCAACGAGTTTGACTATGAAGGTGAACTGGCCGTGGTGATCGGTCAGCACGCGGATAACGTCAGCTGTGAGGCGGCGCTGGACGTGGTGGCAGGCTACAGCTGCTTTATGGATGGCTCGGTGCGCGATATGCAATACACTTGGTTCACCTCCGGCAAAAACTGGCGGCATACCGGCGGGTTTGGTCCCTGGATGGTCACCGCTGATGAGGTGGGCGATCCGCAACAGCTGGATATCAGCACCTTCCTGAACGGCGTGCGCGTGCAGCATGACACGACCAGCAATATGGTGCGCTCCGTGGCGGAACTGATTGCCTACATTTCACGCTTTACGCCGCTGGCTCCGGGAGACGTTATCATCACCGGTTCACCGGGGGGCGTGGGGAAAAAACGCACACCGCCGCTGTTTATGAAAGCCGGCGATGTGGTGGAAGTGGAAATCAGCCAGATTGGGCGGCTGGTGAATACGGTGGCCGCAGAGCGTGATGTGCTGGCCTACGCTTAAGGCGGCTCCCAGCGTGCTCTGGGAGCTTATGCGCTAAAACTGTGTCCAATTCTCCCGGCTGCCCTGTGGTAGCGGGAGTTCACGTGCTGGCGGGGGGCTTTGGCGCGCGGTCTGGGGCGGTAATACTTTGCTGTTTGAGGCAATGCGGAACATTTGCATCAGTGACACTAGGTTGGCCGCCTGATCGTTCAGGCTTCCGGCCGCGCTGGCCGATTGTTCGACCAACGCGGCGTTTTGCTGAGTCACGCGATCGAGCTGATTGATTGCGCTGTGAACTTGCTCGATGCCCGACTCTTGTTCCCGCGTGGTTCCCCCGATAGTGGCGATCAGGTGGGCGACTTCACTGGCCTGAGCCACCAACGCTGCAATGGTGCTGCCCGTCTCTTCAACCAGGGTAGATCCGGTATTCACGGTTTCGACGCTGTTATGGATCAGCGTTTTGATTTCCTTGGCGGCGGAGGCTGAGCGCTGTGCCAGCGAACGAACCTCACCGGCAACCACGGCAAAACCGCGCCCTTGCTCACCCGCGCGGGCGGCCTCGACGGCGGCGTTGAGCGCCAGAATGTTGGTTTGAAACGCAATACCGTCAATTACGCCGATAATATCGCTGATCTGGCCGGAACTGGCGGTGATGGCCTTCATGGTCGCCACGATTTGGTTAACGGCTTCTCCACCTTTTGCCGCCGTGGCGCTGGCCTGATTGGCGAGCTGTGTGGCGCTGTGCACCGCATCGGCGTTTTGGCGTACCGCCTGGCTAATCTGTTCCATTGCGGCGGCGGTTTGTTGCAAATTAGCCGCCTGCTCTTCCGTGCGTTGACTCAGATCGGTACTGCCAATGGCAATCTCATTGGAGCCGGTGGCGATGGACTCGCTACTTTGCCGCACCTGCTCCACCATAGCGCTCAAACTGTTACGCATGGTGTTCATGGCGGCCAGCATGCTGCTGCTGTCATTAGGGCGCAGGGTAATCGCTGCGGCTAAATCACCTTGAGCGACTTGCTGGGTAATGAGGGTTGCATAGGCGGGTTCTCCCCCAAGTTGTTTTCTTAGGATATAGGCGATCAGGAACGCAATCAGTGCGCCCAACCCCGTAGCCAACAGCGCCAGAGTCAACATCAGGTTTCCACCATTATTGGCCTGTTCCATGGCTTGTTTGGCCTGCTTTATCGCCTGGTTTTTTTGCAACTCAATCATATCATCCAGTGTTTCAAACACGGGTTGCTGCGCACGCCGCATATCATCCAGCATCATATTTTCTTCTGGGTCATCGCTGAGTTCCCGGGCAACTGCTTCTTTGACGGCATTCATATAGGCTGGGCGAACGTTGGCAAGCTGTGCTAATAACGCTTTCCCGGCAGTGAGGGTGGCGCGGTTATTGAGTTCCTCCAAACGTTTGGTATTAAGGGCGATAGTGGTATCAATCACCTGTTTCTCTTCTAATTTACGGTCATGATCCTTATAGAGCGCCATATTGCGTACTGAACGGGCGACAGTATCAAATCCAGTTTTTAATTCCTGAGTCAGTAAAAGATTATTAAGTGACCGGTTCGCAAGCAGTTCCATCTCATTGCCCAGTGAAATCAACTGAGAGCGACCAAGAATGGCCACGCACAGGCTGATGATAATCACTGACGCAAAGCCCGAGCCCAACATGGTGCTAACTTTCATCTTTTTAATAAATTGCATAAGTGTCCCTATTCCTTATATACCCGTCATACTTCAAGTTGCATGTGCGTTGGCTGCGTTCACTCACCCGAATCACTTACCTGAGTAAGCTCATCGGGATTAATGAATCTCATCCTGAGATTCACCCTACGGGTCAGCGCAAGCGCTGTTCAAATTTGTTCCAGACAAATTTGTCACTTCCTTGCCGCCTTCCTGCAACTCGAATTATTTAGGGTAAAGCGTCCTGATGTGTGGCTGCGTCCTCAACGCGCGTCTTGTGCGTGATTATTAACGTCTGTTCGCTAAAAAGATAACCATGAGAAAAGTCGGTAAATAATAGATTTGGATATGAGGTTGGTTTAATAATGAAATAGATTGTGCTGTATTAAGCAAAATTATTTCTAATGCGCTGGCGGATGACTCATTTAATTTTACTTAGTGGGCTACAATATAAATTATCAAAAAAACGTACTTTTGATTAGCGTGAAACTCCCGCTGCGAGATGCTATGTCGGGAGTTACCGTCATTACATTAGAAGCGTTCCCATTGTGGATCGTGGGATCGCTTGGGTACTGCTACGTTGATTTTTATGGGCGATAGCGGCGGCAATGGCTGACGCTGTATATGGCTGTCTGCGCGTAAGCGGAATATACGCATCAAATCAACCAGATTGGCCGATTGTTCGTTAAGACTGTCTGCTGCGCTGGCGGACTCTTCCACCAGCGCGGCGTTTTGCTGGGTGACCTGATCGAGTTGCGTAATAGCATCGTGAATTTGTGCGATGCCAGATTCCTGTTCCTGCGTGGTTACGCCGATGTTGGCAATCAGGTTTGCGACGTTATGCGCTTGGTGCACCGACACGTCAATAGTGGCACCCGCTTGCTCAACTTGCTGCGAGCCGCTCTCCACTTTTTCAACGCTGTCGTTAATCAGCATTTTGATCTCTTTTGCCGCAGAAGCTGAACGCTGCGCCAATGAACGAACCTCTCCGGCAACCACGGCGAAGCCGCGCCCTTGCTCCCCGGCGCGTGCGGCTTCGACCGCCGCATTCAGCGCCAGAATATTGGTCTGAAAGGCAATGCCGTCAATAACCCCGATAATATCGCCAATCTTGCTGGAGTGGGTGGCGATATCTCTCATGGTAGACACGATCTGGTTTACCGCTTCACCGCCTTTGGCCGCTGTGGTGCTGGCCAGATTGGCTAACTGCGTTGCGTTGCGAACCGTCTCACTATTCTGTCGCACTGTTTGGCTAATTTGCTCCATGGCGGCCGCGGTTTGTTGCAAGCTAGCGGCTTGTTCTTCCGTGCGTTGGCTGAGGTCGGCGCTGCCTGCGGCAATCTGGCTGGAACCCGTTGCGATAGCTTCGCTGCTTTGCCGTACCTGATCGACCATGTCGCTCAAACTGTTGCGCATCTCGTTCATTGAAGCCAGCATACTGCTGCTGTCGTTGGCGCGCAGCGTAATCTCCACCGCCAGATTGCCTTGGGCAACCTGCTGGGCAATATTGGTCGCATAGGCGAGCTCACCGCCCAACTGCTGACGCAGCGTGCGGGTAACCAGAAAGGAGATCAATGCCCCTAGCAATGCCGCCGCAATAGCCAGCGTCAGAATCAGATTTCCGCCTCGGTCGGCCTGCGCAATAGCGCTCAGGGTTGTTGCCAACGCCTGGGCTTTTTGTACTTCCACCATGCTGTCCAGTGCGGCGAACACCGGTTTTTGTGCCGGCACCATGCGAGCGAGGATAGTATCCCCGGCGCGGGCATGTTCAGTGGGGTCTTCCGAGAGTCCCAATGCCATTGCCTCGTTAACGGCCTGTATGTAGGCCGGGCGCGCCTGGTTCAGTTGTTGCATCGATTGTCGCGCCGCAGGTGTCGACAGGTTTTTATCCAAGGTGGCTAAAACTGCCGTGTTATGGGCGATCCGCTCATCAACAATTTGTTTTTCTTCCACTCTTTTTTGCCGATCTGGCTGTAGAGCGATGTTGCGCACAGTACGTGCGACACTGTCAAAGCTGCTTTTCACATCCTGAATTAACAGCAGGTTGGCGAGTGAGTCACGGGAGAGTGTCTCCATATTATTTCCCAGGGATACCAGCTGTGACCGGCCTAAAATGGCGACCAACAGACCGATAATAATGACGCAGCTAAAGCCTGCGCCTAACATGGTGCCGATCTTCATGGTTTTTATAATGTGCATAACGCTCCTTAATTAAACAATGTCCTGTGGGTGATAATTTCTGTGAGGCCGTATTTACGCCATAGGGGGAGGAATGCTTTATGTAAATAGCAGCCGCTGGCGACGCTATTTTTTTATTGGGCGAAATAACGCGCCATTATTAGGAATATTTCTGGAAAAATAAACGGCTAAAAAGAGGTAGTTTTACTGGAGAGGGAGGATAAAGGTGACTAATTGGTTACCGATTTATTTTCTTTTTGTTTTGTAATGTTGCCATTAATGTAATTAAATATTCCTTTAATTTGGTTTAAGAAAAAAGAATAACGCTTTTTCACAAGGCGTATTCAGTATCACGTTTGCGGTATTTTTCTCTGGTACGCCGCGAATAAACGATGCCGCCAAATAGGGCGACATCGCTGATATCACGCGGTGCGGTTATTTATGCCCCAGAGCCATAGGCGCTGCGGTGGTACGGGGTGAGGCGCGGTACTGGAATGTTCCACCCTCTACCTGAAAGGTGCTCATCAGATCCACCAGATGGCGTGCCTGATCGTTCAGGCTCTCCGCTGCCCCGCTGGATTCCTCTACCAGCGCTGCGTTTTGCTGTGTGACCTGATCCAGTTGGGTGATGGCGTCATTAATCTGGTGAATGCCAGAACCCTGTTCCCGGGTGGTGACACCAATCTCATCAATCATATCGGCTACATGACGTGACTGACGCACCAATTCATCGATGGTTGCTCCGGCATCGCTGACCAGCTTCGAACCCGTTTCCACACGGCTAACGCTATCCTGAATCAGCGTTTTGATCTCTTTGGCCGCCGACGCTGAGCGCTGTGCCAGTGAGCGGACCTCGCCTGCCACCACGGCGAAGCCGCGGCCTTGCTCCCCGGCGCGTGCCGCTTCCACTGCGGCGTTCAGAGCCAGAATGTTGGTCTGGAAGGCAATGCCGTCGATCACGGTAATAATGTCGCTGATTTTATGGGAACTGTCGCGAATGTCGGTCATGGTGCGCACGATATTGCCTACCGCCTCTCCCCCTTTGGCGGCGGTGCTGCTGGCGGTGTTGGCAAGTTCGGTGGCGGAGCGAACCGTATCCGTGTTTTGTTGCAGCGTCTGGCTGATCTGCTCCATCGAGGCTGCGGTTTGTTGCAGGCTGGCAGCCTGCTCTTCGGTGCGCTGGCTGAGATCGGTGCTGCCAGCGGCGATTTCACTGGCACCGGTCGAAATAGACTCGCTGCTTTCTCGCACCTGAATCACCAGCTTGCTCAGACTGTCACGCATATGGTTCATGGCAGCTAGCAGGCTACTGTTGTCCGCGTCGGCGAGCGTTACCGGAACGGCCAGATTACCCTGCGCAATCTCTTGCACCACCTGCATGGCGTAGAGCGGTTCGCCGCCCAGCAATTTTTTGATGTGGCGGGTGATGAACCAGGCAATAACGGCGGCTAACAGGGCGGAAAGTGCCGCGAGCAGCAGCAGACTGTTGCCATCCGCTTCCGCTTCGACCACGGCGTTGGTGGCTATCTGGGCGGTAAGGTCTTTTTGCAACTGGATCATGGTGTTGAGGTTGCCAAACATGGCTGTTTGCACCGGTTCCAATTGGCCTTTTACCAACACCGCCGCTTCTGCCTGACGATCGGTCAGCGTCATGCCGACCGCTTCTCGTCCCAGTTTGGCAAAGGTGACGCGATTTTGCTGAAGTTCACCCAAGATGGCGCGCACTTCTTTTGCGTGCAGATTGGCTTCCAGCTTTTCCACTAACTTGCCGTTTTGTGCACTGGTTTTTTCAATCAATGCCTGGCTGTCGCTCAGCTCTTTTTTGTCCGTCATCAGCAGCATGCGCAGTGTGGCTTTAATGGTAACGTTCAGGTTGTCTTTCAGTTCCTGTAACACAAACAGGTTGTTCAGATGCTGCTTGGCGAGACTGTCGGTGGTTTGGCCCAAGCCGGCGAGATGCATGCGGCCAAAGCCTGCCACCAGCACGCCGATAATGATCACGGCAGCGAACCCACCACCGAGTAATGTACCTAACTTGATATCGCGTATGCGCTGCATATGTTCCCCATTTTTTTCGAGTTTGTCAGTAAAGCGGGTTCGCCTCGGTATAAGAAGCGGTGAGTCACCCTGGCATTGCTCATTGCACCCATTCACGAGAACAGTGTTGCGTATGCTTGCATCATCAATGGTTTATTTACTTTATTATTCGTTTGCTGTGCGATTTCACCCGGTAAATGAGTAAAAAAACAGATGATGTCTTTGGTATCGGCACCCCGTCGGTAAACATTTATCCCGAAGCGCGATATGGGCCACAAATATTGTCGGTAATTCTGCTACGCGAGTGTGGCGGGCAGGGTGTCATGCGGGTGTCATCGTTTGGTTATCTTGCTGTCATGCGTCCGTGCCATGTTACCCCTCGACCAAGAAACGCACCCCTTTGCACAGGTGCTCACCTTTTATGGCAGGAGACAGGCATGTTTAACGCGCTTAAGACACGGACGCTGCGTAACGCGGCGGTTCTGGTGGCGCTGACGTTGGCGTATCAGGCTAACGCCAACGCAGTGACCGAGATCCCTTTCTGGCATTCGATGGAAGGCGAACTGGGGAAAACGGTAGATTCGCTGGCGACGCGTTTTAACCAATCGCACCCCGATGTCAAAATTGTGCCGGTATACAAAGGCAACTATGAGCAGAGCCTGGCTGCGGGGATTGCGGCTTACCGCACGGGTAACGCGCCCGCCATCCTTCAGGTTTATGAAGTGGGCACCGCCACCATGATGGCAAGTAAGGCGATAAAACCGGTGTATCAGGTATTTAAAGATGCCGGAATCAATTTTGATGAGAGCGTGTTTGTGCCGACCGTCTCCGGCTATTACGCCGACGCGAAAACGGGGCACCTGCTGTCACAGCCGTTCAACAGCTCAACGCCGGTGCTTTACTACAACAAAGACGCTTTCCAAAAAGCCGGACTGGACCCGGAACAACCGCCGAAAACCTGGCAGCAAATGGCGGAGTACACGGCCAAGCTGCGCGCGGCTGGTATGAAGTGTGGCTACGCCAGCGGCTGGCAGGGTTGGATTCAGATTGAAAACTTCAGCGCCTGGCATGCGTTGCCGATTGCCAGCAAGAATAACGGCTTCGACGGCACGGATGCGGTGCTGGAATTCAACAAGCCGACGCAAATCAAGCATATCCAGCTGTTGCAGGACATGAACAAGAAAGGGGACTTCACCTACTACGGCCGCAAGGACGAGTCGACCGAGAAGTTCTACAACGGCGATTGCGCCATTACCACGGCATCGTCTGGTTCGTTGGCTAACATCCGTGCTCATGCCAAATTCAACTATGGCGTAGGAATGATGCCGTATGACGCTGAGGTGCCGAACGCGCCGCAGAACGCCATTATCGGCGGTGCCAGCCTGTGGGTAATGGGCGGCAAAGACGATGCCACTTACAAAGGCGTCGCGCAGTTTATGCAGTTCCTGGCTCAGCCGGAAATGGCCGCCGAATGGCACCAGAAGACCGGCTATTTGCCGATCACCACCGCCGCGTATGAGTTGACCAAGCAGCAGGGTTTCTATGAGAAGAACCCCGGTGCGGACATTGCGACGCGCCAGATGCTGAACAAGCCGCCGTTGGCATTCACCAAAGGGTTACGCTTAGGCAATATGCCGCAGATCCGTACCATCGTGGATGAAGAGCTGGAAAGCGTCTGGACCGGTAAGAAAACGCCGCAGCAAGCGTTGGATACGGCGGTTGAGCGCGGCGACGTATTGTTGCGTCGCTTCGAGCAGTCTACCAAGTAAGATTGCAGGCACTTTCTCGTCATTCCCGCCTGTGCGGGAGTGACGGAGGGCGGCATCTGTCGCCCTGTTTTCCCCTTCTTTGATTGAGTATGTGGCATGACCTCATCCCGCCCTGTCTTTGGCCGTAGCTGGTTGCCTTATGCGTTAGTGTTTCCCCAACTGGCTATCACAGTGGTTTTCTTTATCTGGCCTGCCGGTCAGGCACTGTTGTATTCCACGCAGCGTATTGATCCCTTTGGTCTCTCCAGTGAGTTTGTCGGTCTGGAAAATTTCCGCCACCTGATGAGCGACAGTTACTATCTGGACGCGTTCTCTACCACCCTGGTGTTCAGTTCGCTGGTAACGGTGTGCGGCATGGGCGTGTCGTTACTGCTGGCGGCGCTGGTGGATTATGTGCTGCGCTGTCGCCGCCTCTACCAAACCCTGTTTATTCTGCCTTACGCGGTGGCGCCGGTGGTAGCGGCCGCGCTGTGGATGTTCTTGTTCAGCCCCGGCGGGTTAATCACCTATGGCTTAAGTCAGTGGGGTTATGACTGGAATCACGCTACCCACAGCGGTCAGGCGATGTTTCTGGTGGTGCTGGCGTCTATCTGGAAGCAGATAAGCTATAACTTTCTGTTTTTCCTGGCTGCATTGCAGTCCATTCCGCGCTCTTTGGTGGAAGCGGCGGCCATTGACGGTGCCGGTCCGGTGCGTCGTTTCTTCAATTTGGTGCTGCCGCTGATCTCGCCCGTCAGCTTCTTTCTGCTGGTGGTCAATCTGGTTTATGCCTTTTTCGACACCTTTCCCATTATCGATGCCGCCACGGCGGGCGGGCCGATGCAGGCTACGACTACCCTGATTTTCAAAATTTATCGTGAAGGGTTTGCCGGTCTGGATCTTTCCAGCTCTGCGGCGCAGTCGGTGGTGTTGATGCTGCTGGTGGTCGGCTTGACAGTCCTTCAGTTCCGCTTTGTGGAACGCAAGGTTAATTACTAAGGGGCGCACCGATGATCGAAAATCGTCGCGGGCTGGATATTTTCAGCCACTTGATGCTGGTAGTCGGCGTTCTCGCCATTCTGTTTCCGCTCTATGTCGCCGTGGTGGCGGCAACGCTGGACAATCAGGCGGTGTTTCAAACGCCGATGACGCTCATCCCCGGCACCCAGCTGTGGGACAATCTGGTGTATGTCTGGCACCACGGTGCCGGTTCGAACAACGCGCCGTTCGGCAAGATGCTGTTCAACAGCGCCGTGATGGCGTTAGCCATTACCTTCGGCAAAATTACCGTCTCCATTCTCTCTGCTTACGCCATTGTTTACTTTCGTTTCCCGTGCCGCTCACTGTTCTTCTGGATGATTTTTTTGACGCTGATGCTGCCTGTGGAGGTGCGTATCTTTCCGACGGTGGAAGTGATTGCCCATTTGAACATGACGGACAGCATGACCGGTTTGACGCTGCCGCTGATGGCGTCGGCTACCGCTACGTTTCTGTTTCGGCAGTTTTTTATGACGCTGCCGGATGAGTTGATGGAGGCGGCACGCATTGATGGTGCCAGCCCGATGCGTTTCTTTTTCGATATGGTGTTGCCGCTCTCGCGCACTAATCTGGCGGCGCTGTTTGTGATTACCTTTATTTACGGCTGGAACCAGTATCTCTGGCCGCTGCTGATCGTCAATGACGTTAACCTTGGCACCGCCGTGGCCGGGCTGAAAAGCATGATCGCCTCTGGCGATGTCGCCACTCAGTGGAACCACGTGATGGCGGCGATGTTGATGACGTTGTTGCCGCCGCTGTTGGTGGTGCTGTTGATGCAGCGCTGGTTTGTGCGTGGTCTGGTGGATAGTGAGAAATAAGACAATATGGCAGGTTTAAAACTTCAGGCCGTCACCAAATCCTATGACGGTAAAACACAGGTGATTCAGCCCATCGATCTGGATGTGGCGGATGGTGAATTTGTGGTGATGGTTGGCCCTTCTGGCTGCGGGAAATCAACCCTGCTGCGTATGGTAGCTGGATTGGAGCGCACCACCAGCGGTGATATTTATATCGACGGAGAACGGGTGACCGAACGGGAACCGAAAGACCGCGGTATCGCCATGGTGTTCCAGAACTACGCGCTGTACCCGCACATGAGCGTCTATGACAACATGGCCTATGGGCTGAAAATCCGCTGCTTGGGTAAGGCGCAGATCCGCCAACGTGTTGAGGATGCGGCGCGTATTCTCGAGCTTCTGCCGCTGTTGCAACGTAAACCGCGTGAGCTTTCCGGCGGGCAGCGTCAGCGTGTCGCCATGGGCCGCGCTATCGTGCGCGAGCCCGCAGTGTTCCTGTTCGATGAACCGCTCTCCAACCTGGATGCTAAACTGCGTGTGCAGATGCGTCTTGAGCTTCAGCAACTGCATCAGCGCTTGCGCACCACCAGCCTGTATGTCACGCACGATCAGGTGGAAGCCATGACGTTGGCAGAACGCGTGATTGTGATGAATAAGGGGATTGCCGAACAGATTGGGCCTCCGACGGAAATTTATCGCCGTCCTGCTTCGCTGTTCGTCGCCAGTTTCATCGGCTCCCCCGCCATGAACCTGTGGGCGGGGCGCGTCAGCGATGACGGCACACAGTTTATGTTCAGCGCGGAGTTTGTCTTACCGCTACCGGTGGCAAAACCCGCGTGGGGCGGACGGGCATTGACGTTGGGCGTTAGACCGGAGCATATTCAGTTGACCACGCGTGAGGCGGGTGGCATACCGCTCTTGCTGACCACCCTTGAACTGCTGGGCGCGGATAACCTGGCGCACGGTGCATGGGGGGAACAGCGGGTGGTGGTACGCCTTTCCCACGAACAGTGCCCGGCGCGCGGCGACACCTTGTGGCTGGCTCTGCCAGCGCAGGCGTGGCATTTCTTTGATACTGAAAGCGGATTGCGGGTGGAATAATGGAAAAACAGTGGCCTTATCCGGCAATTGTCGCCCATCGCGGCGGTGGTGCATTGGCACCGGAGAACACGCTGGCCGCCATCGATGTGGGGGCGCATTACGGGCATAAAATGATCGAGTTTGATGCCAAGCTCTCTCAGGATGGCGAAATCTTTTTGCTGCATGATGATACGTTGGAGAGAACCACTAACGGTTGGGGCGTGGCGGGCGATTTGCCTTGGGATAAGCTGGTGGGGTTGGACGCGGGTGGGTGGTACAACAAACAGTTTGTTGGTGAGCGCTTACCTCTATTGTCCGAGGTGGCAGCGCGCTGCAAACAGTACGGCTTAGCGGCCAATATCGAGATCAAACCGACTACCGGACAAGAAACCCTCACCGGTCGTATCATCGCGCAGGCGGCGGCACAGCTGTGGCGCGATCACCCGGTCGAACCGCTGCTCTCCTCTTTCTCTGTTGATGCACTGGCCGCCGCACAGCAGGCGGTGCCAGCGCTGCCGCGTGGGCTGCTGCTGGATGAGTGGGAAGAGGACTGGCTGCGCCTGACGCGCGATCTCGGCTGCGTCTCCATTCACCTCAACCATGAGTTGCTGGATGCACAACGGGTAGCGCTGCTGAAAGCGGCGGGGCTGCGCATTTTGGTTTACACCGTGAACGCACCGGCGCGTGCGCGTGATTTGCTGGCCTGGGGCGTTGACTGCATCTGTACAGACCGGATAGATTTAATTGGCGCGGAATTTGTCGCCGGCTAAATCCGCCCACGTCCCCTGAGCTGTGCTCAGGGGAGATAATAATTCGTCTAATAAGCCGGTGATTGCGCGCCTTTCCGTCTGTGCGAGGTGGCCTGATGTGTCCGGACTTGTTAGTGGGCGCTTACATTAATCAGGCTATCTTGCGCTGCTGAGTGAGGCATTGAAGGATTACCCTATGCCCCCCTTTGTACTCTCCTTTTGGCACCAGGTGGTGATTTCACTGCCGCTGTTTGTCTTGATTATTCTTGGTTACAGCCTGATCCGGTTTGCCAAATGGCCCACCGCGTTCACCGATGGCGTCAGCCGCTTTGTTTTCTCTGTCGCCCTGCCTGCCATGCTGTTCCGCATGATGAGTGATTTTTCCAAGCGTCCCCCGGTGGATGCCCGGTTGCTGATCGCGTTTTTCGGCAGTTGCCTGGTCGTGTTTGTGATTGGTCGTATCGTTGCCCGCAAGGTGTTTGATCTGGACGGTGTCTCCGGCTCGGTTTTTGCGCTGAGCGGTATCTTTTCCAATAACGTCATGCTGGGGTTGCCGCTGGCTACCACCATTCTCGGTGAAGACGCGGTGCCTTCGGTGGCGCTGGTGTTGGTGTTTAACGGACTGATTTTGTGGACGCTGGTCACCGTATCAGTGGAGTGGGCGCGCAACGGCGCACTGTCGCTGCAAGGATTTGGCAAAACGGCGGTTGGGGTACTGAAAAATCCGCTGATTATCGGCATCTTATCCGGCACGCTGTTCAGCCTGACCGGGTTCTCCCTGCCGGATTTTGTCGATCAGCCGGTGGGGATGTTGTCACAGGCGGCGGTGCCGCTCTCGCTGATTTCGCTCGGTATGGGATTGGCTGAATATCGGGTGCGCGATGGCTGGCAAATCAGCGCGGTGGTGTGTGTACTCAAACTGCTGGTGCAGCCTCTGGTTATCTGGGGGCTGGCGGTGATGCTTGGGCTGCCGGAAATGGAAACCCGCGTGGTGGTTCTGCTGGGCTCGATGGCCGTTGGCGTTAACCTCTACCTGATGTCGCGCCAGTTTAACGTGCTGGGCGGCCCCATTGCCGCCAGCCTGCTGTTATCGACCGCGCTGGCGGCGCTGACCACGCCGCTGATCCTGGCGCTGATGGGGGTGAGTCTGTAGCCGGTCAGTAGCGGGGTTGGTTTTGCTGCTGCGTCCGCTGCTGATTTTGTTGGAGCTGACGCCGCAACTCCTGCTGTTGCTGTTCGCTACGGCGCTGAATGTCCTGATTCAACTGCTGTTGCTGCAACTGTTGGTTTTGCTGCATCTGCTGTTGCAGGCGCTGCTGGCTGGGAATGCTGTTTTCGAGCGGTTGTTGCTGGGTGGTGAGCCTTTGCGTATTGGCCTGTGAGCCAAGCGACACCAAGGCCAGACAAAATATCGGAATCAGATAACGGGTCATGATGTGTACCTCCTGTATACAGTGTACGCGCCCGGCCGAAAAACGTCGCGGCATGTTGTCTGAATTCCTGCTTCGAAGCCAAGGGCGGCGTGTTATATACTGGCGGCCTGAAAACGCTTTTGTTGACCTATTCTCATGTTCCATATTGCGCTCTATGAGCCACAAATTGCCCCGAACACCGGTAATATCATCCGTCTGGTTGCCAATAATGGCTGTAAATTGCATCTGATTGAACCGATGGGCTTCGATCTGGATGAAAAAAAGGTGCGCCGCGCCGGGCTGGATTATCACGATCTGGCGAATGTTAGCCGCCATAAAAATTATCAGGATTTTCTGGCTGCCGTGGCCGGTCAGCGTATTTTTGCCTGCACTACCAAAGGCAGCCGCCCTTACGATCAACCTGCCTATCAGCCGGGCGATGTGCTGCTGTTTGGTTCTGAGACCGCCGGATTACCGGATGCGATTCGTAACGGTTTTACGCCGGAACAGCGTATTCGCATTCCCATGCAGTCGAACAATCGCAGCCTCAACCTCTCGAATGCGGTTGCCATTATCAGCTACGAAGCATGGCGGCAAAACGGCTTTGGCGGCGGCAGCTAACGCGTTTCTATTTACTGAACATGGCTCTTTCTGGCGGCGGATTGACCAGAAACACCACGTTGCCGCGGTAGTATGCAGAGGCGGCTAAACGGCGCTGCCAGCGTTCGTCCCATTGCCCGTGTTGTACCAGGCCAAGACGGAAGGGAATCTGCAGTTTCATCAGGGCGGGCAGATACTCCGCGTAGCGTGTCACCGTCGATCGGCCCTGATAAGTTTGTACCACCAGTTCATCGATAACGCCGCCCAGCCGGTTAAGCGCGCCAACGTCACCGGTTTTGGCCCAGTCCAGCAGCCCGGTAACGCTGAGCTGCGTGTCTGCGGGCAAACGCTGGCGTAAGGTTTGCAAAAATTTCACGTAGCGAGCCAACTGATAGCTGCGGGCATCAAAATCGATCTGGATACCGTTCACCCGGTTACCCAATGCGCGCCAGCGCGCCTGCGCTTTCAGCATACGGTTCAGGTGTTTGTCCGAAAGATCCAACATGGTAATGCGGTAGGAGAGCCACAGGTTGTCCACCCGCAGTGCGCTGGCTGGTAATCCTTGGCGTAAAAACACGGTTTTCCCCTGACGGCGGGCGATTTCGCCCTGATGCAGGTAGAGCGTGTGTGCCTGATGCAGCACCGGCTGCGGTTTGACGGCTGCCCATAACCAAAAGTCCTGATAATGGGTGGCGTTGACGCGTTCAGAATGGGCGTCGTTCGTGAACAGAACGCAGGCGATTACCAATAATATTTGAGCTGCGTGGCCCATTGGCTGCCTTTGAATTCGGTTTTCAGCTGAGTAAACCAGGCTTTGCGCGTTGCCTTACTGATCTCTTGCGTGCCGCAATCGTTCATACCGCTGGGTGCATAGCAGTAGATAGCGCGATAAAGCGCGTAGCTTTTGTCTTCCGGCGGCGCCTGCGGATCGGCAATCACTTTCAGGTAAGCCTCCAACCGGGAATAGGCTTTTCCGTTGAATTGGCTGGGGGCGTTGGTCAAGGCATCCAACTGGTTGCTTTCACCCCAATCGAACCCAACCTCATTGCCAGTGCGGAAGAAAAATTCGCCCAAACAGTTGGTGGCGTGAGCGTCATTCGGCCGTTTATTTAACGTGGATACCACCGTGGTCAGCGCGGGGCATTGATACCCCTCTTCGGTATCGCTGCCATCCCAAGTGAAGGCGGTGAGATCTTCCATATTCCAACTGGCGTTTTCTGCGCTTTGCAACGGTGCAATGGTGCGCAACAGTTCGCTGTCTTTGAGATAGGCGGCATAATCACGGTGCACCAGCGATTGGGTTAGTAACGTGTGCAGTGCCACGACGCGTTCTTCATGGGTTTGCTGTTCACCGGTCTGCTGGCGCAGCAGATCGGCATTGGCCGATGTTTTCAGCACCGCAGAGCGGAAACGCAGATTTTTGACCGGGCTGTCTGGTGCAAAAATAGCCTCAGGATGACCTGCTTTGACCAGCGTTTCCGCCAGCGACAGTTGCAGATACTGCTGTTGCGTTTCGTTGGTTTTCAACGTCAGCAGATGCCGCCAGTGTGTTTCTGCCGCCTGCCAGCCGTGTTCGGCCTCTAGCGCCAAACCGCGCAGCACCTGGAGGCTGAAATCGGTGGTGTCCGTCAGATCCTTGCCCGTTTCCTCAGGAATCAATGCCAGCGTAGCTACCGCATCCCGCTGCTGATAATAGTGGAAGGCGGCGTGCAGATAGCGATACTGCTGCTGCATTCCGGCATCGTCAAACATCGCCTGCTGGGCGATCAGCTCGGCTTCTGACAACGCAGGCCACTGCATCCAACCTTTGTCACTGCGCAGCCGTTTCAGATCTTGCACCAGCATCAGCAACGGTGCGTCTGGCGTCTGAATAAAGCTGCTGCTTTCCAGCAGTTTATTGTCGATTTCGTTATTGATGGTCTGTAACGCATCCAGATCTTTCTGCGCCGCAATCACACGCTGGTAGCGCGCCGACAGGGCATTTTCATTGCCGATCACCCAGTAGGCGCGCCGATAAAGCCCACGGGCAGAATCAGCATAGCGGCCCTTCGGGTAGGCTTGCAGATAGGCGTCAATGCGCTCGACCGCGCGTTGTCCCTGTTCCTTGTCCGCCTTATCGACATTGAACATGTTGTATTCATCCAGCGCATTTTCCATCGCTTTATTCAGCGACACGCGAATCAACATGTAGCGCGCGGTTTCGGCCACCCACGGCTGGTTGGCGGTGGTCAGCGACTGAAAGCCGCTGTTGGCCTGTTCAAACAGGCCCTGATAAAAGGCCACCGCGTTGATTAAATACTGCTTGAGCGCTCCTGCATGGCCGTCCGCAGGCAGCGTCGCGAGGTAGTCGGTCATGGTGGCTAACGTCGTCGCGGAGGAGAGCATGTTGATGCGCGCCTGCGCTAACTGGATACGCTGCGGCGCGGTGAGTTGGGTATCTGCCAACAGCACATCGAAAAAGGCTTCTACCGCGCTGATATCATTGGAGATATGGCGCCCTTCGTTCTCTTCCGGTGCCAGCGTATCCATCTGCGCTTGTACCTCGGGAGGAAGGCCTAACTGTCTGGCTTTGGTCGTCAGCGGTGAGGGTTGATTCGCACTGTCCGCTGTGGTGTCGTCTTCGCTGGTCTCACTGGCCGTCAGTCCCATGACGCGATAGGCGGTAAACGGATTCACACGGGTTCGTGTCTGATCGGGCAATGGCTGTGGCAGCGGAAGGGCCAAATGGTGGCGACTGCTTTGCAACAGGATGAGATTGACACGGGTGTCGTTATTGGGCTCCAGATAAGGCAGCGCCGCAATGCCGCATTCGGCATCGGAAAATCCGCATACGTCATCACCTGAACTTAACGCCTGGCCGCTGAAAAGAAGTGCAAGTGCGCCAGCCAATAAGGAAACACCTTTCATTATCACTTCCTGTTTAACGGACAAGGAGCAACGCGATCGCACCACGCTTTGCTCAAACTGACTGCCCTGATAAATGGCGAGAAATACCGCTCACTCTACTTAAGGAGCAGCAAAATACAACAGGCAGATGACTGAAATTCGAGTCACGGTAGGGTTCTGTTGACCGTCATGGTTTGTATCTGCCCGCTAGCGTATGTGACTGAGCGTGTCGCCTTACTGCAACGTGAATGATTTCGGGACAAACTTTTTTAGCACGATTTCGCTAACAATATACCCCATGAGGGTATATTGTTAGCGAAATCAGGGGGAATGTTATCCCCTCACCGACAAGGCATATATCGACGCCTTTTAACGGAAAGTCTAAGGATAACAATGAAATGACTAATGCTAGCGATCCTCTCTCATTGCACCTTCCCATTAGCGGCATGTCCTGCGCGGCCTGTGCTGTACGCCTTGAGCGCGTGCTGAACCGCTTGCCGGGGGTGGAAGCCAACGTTAATTTCGCCAGTGAGCGTGCGCGTGTCCGGCTGCAAGGGGAAAGCAGCACAGTGCAGGATGTGGTCGCGGCGATACATAAGGTTGGTTTTGACGTCGTTGAACAGACTCTGACGTTGGAACTTTCCGGCATGAGCAGCGAACGCTGTGCCGAACGGATTCGGGCGGCACTGGAAGCCCTGCCTGACGTGCGTGCAACGGTACTGTTTGCCAGCAGTCGAGCCAGTGTGCGCTATCGCCCCGGCGTGGTTAGCCCGGAACAGATGGTGCGCGCGATTGAGCTGGGGGGCTTTCAGGCCCATGTGGTTGAGGGCGGTCAGCGCGGTGAAGAGCGTGCACGACGTGAACGCGCGTGGCAGCGTGAACGCCGGGAATTTCTGATTGCGGCTGTGCTTACGGTACCGCTGATGGTGGAAATGGTCGGAATGTTTTTCGGCAGCGGGCATCTGCTGCCCGGTTGGCTGCAAGCCGTACTGGCAACGCCGGTGCAGTTCTGGAGCGGGCGTCATTTCTACCGCCGTGGCTGGAGCGCATTACGTAGCGGCACCTCCAACATGGACGTGCTGGTCACGCTGGGAACCAGCGTAGCCTATCTGTTCAGTCTGTTCACGTTACTGACCACGCCGCACGGTCATCTCTATTTTGAAGCCAGCGCCGCGATCATTACGCTGGTGCTGCTGGGTAAATTGCTGGAAAGCCGAGCGAAAACCAAAACCGGTGCCGCCATTGAGGGCTTGCTCAACCTGCAACCGCCCATTGCTCATGTGGAAGTGGACGGTGACATTGAAGATCGCGATGTAGCCAGTCTGCACAGCGGCGATATCTTTGTGGTGCGTCCCGGCGAGAGTATTCCTGTCGACGGCGTCATTCTGGATGGCCTCTCGGAGGTCAATGAATCGATGCTTACCGGTGAGAGTGTTCCGGTGGTGAAAGCGGTGGGGGCTGAGGTGTTTGGTGCGACGCTTAACCAAAGCGGCATGCTGCGCGTCAAAGCCACCGGCGTGGGGAGTAACACGGCGCTGGCACGCATTATCCGCATGGTGGAAGATGCGCAGGGTTCAAAGGCGGCGGTACAACGTCTGGCGGATAAAATCTCGTCGGTGTTTGTGCCGGTGGTGGTGGCGATCGCGCTGCTTACCTGGCTGACACACTGGTTTATCAGTGGAGATTTGGCCTCCAGTTTGGTGAGTGCAGTAGCGGTGCTGGTGATTGCCTGCCCCTGTGCGCTGGGGTTAGCGACGCCGACGGCGATCATGGTGGGTACGGGACAAGGGGCGCGTGCCGGTATCTTGTTCCGCAATGCCAATGCGTTAGAGCAGGTACAGCGCTTGCAGGTGCTGGTACTGGATAAGACAGGCACCATCACGGAAGGGAAGCCTTCGGTCAGCGACGTACTGCCAGAAGCGGCGGTGGCTGACGCTGAGCTGCTGCGCGTCGCCTTTTCTCTCGAACAGCATTCTGAGCATCCCCTCGGGCAAGCGCTGGCGCAACATGCGCAGGAAGCCGGGGTGGAAGCCGTTGAGGTGAGTGCGTTTCAGGCGGTGATTGGCCGAGGGGTAAAAGGTGAGGTCGCCGGTGAAAACTGGCTGTTGGGGTCACCACGTTTTCTGACTGAAAATGCTATCGTGCTCGATCAGGCGCAGATTGCCACACTGGAAGCGCAGGGAAAAACGGTGATTGCCGTGGCCCGCGATGGCCTTCTGCTGGGGTATATCGCGCTGGCAGATAAGGTGCGTGACGATGCACGCACCGCGATCGCCGACCTGCAACATCAGGGCATCGAGGTCATGATGTTAACGGGGGATAATCCCCGTGCGGCGGCGGTGATTGCCAAACAGGTGGGGATCACCAACGTGGTGGCTCAGGTGCTGCCGGAGCACAAGGCGGCGGAGATACAGCGCCTTCAGGCCAGTGGACGCTGTGTGGGTATGGTGGGCGACGGCATCAATGATGCGCCTGCATTGGCGGCGGCGGATGTGGGCTTCGCCATTGGCGCAGGCTCGGACATTGCGCTGGATACGGCGGATGTGGTGCTGATGCGTAATCGCCTTGATAGCCTGCTGGATGCCATCAGCCTGTCGCGCGCGACGCTCGGCAAGGTGAAACAGAATCTGTTTTTTGCGTTTTTCTACAACGTGCTGGGTATTCCGCTGGCGGCGTTGTCGTTACTGAATCCGGTTATTGCCGGGAGTGCCATGGCGCTCAGTTCGATTTCGGTGCTGAGCAATTCACTGCTGTTACGTCATTGGAAACCGACCCGGCGCGACTGATATCCTGAGCCTTCCGGCTCCGCCCGGTGTCACACAATGTGAAATGGAGAGTATTTTATGTCCCATGCTACAATCAACGTCCAAGGTATGTCCTGCGGCGGCTGCGCCAGTAAGGTCAAGAACGCGCTGGAAGCGCTTAATGGGGTTCAGGGTGTGCAGGTCACGCTGGAAACCGGTCTGGTAAACGTGGAGTTCAATGAGACAGAAAAAGCCAACCCAGACGTCTTCCGCGACACGGTCGAAGGACTCGGCTTTGACGTCGTCGCGTAAATGCGAGTTTTGTGCCGCAGCCACTGAAGCGGCCAATGCTGCCGATGAACCGGATGTTCGCCGTGTGGTTCAGCCGCGTAAAAAAGCGCTGCTGAACCGGCTCAACCGGATTAATGGTCAGGTTAACGGTATCGGTCAGATGATCGAACAAGACCGTTATTGCGTTGATATCCTGAATCAGATTTCTGCGGCCCGCTCCGCCCTTAATGCTGTCGCCAATCAACTGCTGGCCGATCACACCAACGGCTGTGTGCGTAAGGCGGTATTGGAAGATGGCGGAGAAGACGCGATAGCAGAACTGTTGCAAGTCATTCAGCGTATGCGCTAGCGGGGCGGCGCAACGCGCCGTACCCCACGTGTTTATTCTGCGCTTAGCGTTCGTTCAGCGGCAGCCAGATGGTCAGACGTAACCCCCCTAACGGGCTATCGCCTGCTTTAACCCAGCCTTTATGTTGCGTAATCGCATTCTCCACAATCGCCAACCCTAACCCGGTACCGCCCGATGCCCGATCGCGCGCTTCATCGGTGCGATAGAACGGACGGAAGATTTGTTCGCGATCTTCAGGGTTAACGCCGGGGCCATCATCGTCAACGTTAATGGTTAGTCCTTGATTATCAACGGCAAAGGCGACGCTGATATGGGTGTTTGAGTAACGCAGGGCATTGCGCACCACGTTTTCGAAGGCGCTTTCCAGTGCTGAGCGGTTACCGAACAGTGGCCAGGGGCCGGGGGGATAGGGCACGTCCAGCGTTTTACCCATTTGCTCGGCTTCAAAGCGGGCATCGTCCAGCACGTCTCCCCACAACTCATCAGCGCGGATGTATTCACGCCCCAGCTCATTCTTGTGCTGGTTGCGAGATAACACCAGCAGGTCGTTAATCATGCTGTCCAGCCGCTGCGTTTCGGTTTCAATGCGGTTCAGCTCGTTGTTTTCACCCTGACGACGGCGCAGCAGCGCGGTCGCCAATTGCAAACGTGTCAACGGCGTGCGCAGCTCGTGGGAAATATCAGAAAGCAGACGCTGTTGCGCGGTAACCATGCGTTCCAGTGCGCTGACCATTTGGTTAAAGCTGACGCCTGTGGCAAGGAACTCTTGCGGCCCGGCTTCCAGCTCAGGGTGCTGGCGCAGGTTGCCTTGTGCCACTTCATCGGCAGCAATTTTCAGCTTACGCGCGGGTTTTGCCAGGCTCCAGGCCAGCCAGAGCAGCAGCGGTGTGCTGATAAGCATAGTGACAATCAGTAACAGCAGCGGGCGGTCCAGCAGCAAATTGATAAAATCGGACTGCGGACTGTTCGCCATGCGGATCAGATAAACCTGGTAATTATCCTCCCCGTCGCGCACGGAAAATGGCCCGAGTAGCTCGAGTCGACCATAATTTTTCTTCTGCGGATGGTCGGCATTATCGGACTGGCCGATAAAGTTACGCACAATCTGCATTTCGGTTTTTTGCAGCGTGCCGAAAATGCGCCCTTCACTCGTGACGAACACCAGACGTTGCCCCGGCGGTGACCATTTTTCGATCACACGAAACAGGCGTCGCCACCAAAACAGATCGTTAGGGGGATCGGCGGCAAGATCGGCTTCGATATGCTGCTCCAGCATCACGCCCTGACGATACTCATTTTCCAGCAGCGCCGTCATCTGGCGTGAGTCCAGCTTGGGCAACATCAGTACCAGCATCAGTACCAACGCCAGCGTAAGCCAGAAAATGGCGAAGATGCGCGAAGTCAAACTGTCGATCATGCCGCAGCTACCTATTTTAACTTGTTGAGACCATTAAATAACCGCGTCCGCGCAGCGTCTTGAACCAGGGTTGCCCATCTTTACGCTCCGGCAGTTTACGCCGCAGGTTGGAAATGTGCATGTCTATCGCACGATCGAACGGCGTCAGACGTTTACCGAGCACTTCCTGGCTGAGATGCTCGCGCGATACCACTTGTCCCAGCCGCTGAGCCAGCAGGTAGAGCAGCGTGAACTCGGTACCAGTAAGGTCCAGCACTTCGGTGTCGAAGCTCGCTTCCTGACGCCCCGGATTGAGACGCAGGCCGTCCACTTCAACGGTCGGTGAACTGTTATCCGTGGTCTGCTGCTGCTCGGTCCACGATGAACGACGTAAAATAGCGCGAATGCGGGCCACCAGTTCACGATCGTTAAACGGTTTAGGCAGATAATCATCTGCCCCCAGTTCCAGCCCCAAAACACGATCCAGTTCGCTACCGCGTGCCGTTAGCATGATGACGGGGGTCTGATGCTGCTGCCGCACTTCTTTCAAGGTATCGATGCCGTTTTTCTTCGGCATCATGACGTCCAACAGCAGCAAATCTACCGTACTGTCCAATACGTTTAATGCCTGCTCGCCATCGTGGGCAACGACAACGTTAAAGCCTTCCATTTCGAGCAACTCTTTCAACAAAGCAGTGAGTTCTTTGTCGTCATCCACCAACAGAATCTTGTTCATGATTAGGCTACCTCCAGGGGCAAAATACGTCATAGATCGACGGTATTCCATGACTTTACGTAGTTTTACATCCTCTGACGCATGTTTGCAGCAAGGTGTTTAGACTTGTGTTCATTGATTCACAGATTGGCGCATTGTATCGGAGGGTGATGATGCTACGGCGCATAAAAATCTCTCTCATTTCATTACTGATGTTCGGTGTCGTTAACGCATCAGTAGCCGATAGCGATAGTGCGTCACTGCTCGGTTGGCACCATGGCGATGCAGCCTTGCGAAACGCCATCAGTCAGCGCGGTCTGTTTGACGGTGTGAAACTGACGGAACAACAGCGTCAACACATGCGTGACCTGATGCAACAGGCAAGGCAAGATGCGCCCGTGCTGCACTTCAATGATATAGAAAAAATGCACACTTTGGTGACCGCAGATAAATTTGATGAAGCTGCCGTCAGAAAACAGATTTCACAGATGATGCAGGCACAGGTTGAGCGCCAGATAGAAATGACGCGTGTACGCAACCAAATGTATAAATTGCTGAATTCAGAGCAAAAATCAGTTCTCGAACAGCGATATCAGCAGCGAATGAACGAGATGAGGCAGCAGTTATCCCAGGCTGAAGCATCCATGTCCCCTCTATGGGGGGCAGAACAGTGAACCGAATCCCTGAGTAACCCTGTAGTGAGTAGTGTGTAGTGAGAGTAGTAAGAAGTTGATTTCCTTGCCATAGACACCATCCCTGTCTTTTTGCCCGTCATGATGACGGGCTTTTTTTTTGCCATTTTTTAGGAAAAGGCTTTCAAAAACAGTGGGTGTTAGAGAATGAGAAACGCCTGATAAAACCAGTAAATTCATCCTTCTGATCGCAATCACGCCCGAGTTGGCACCTAAAATTCGCGCTGTTCTTCGCTTAACGGCCTAAAAAAAGTACCACCGCCCGCCTCGATTCAGCGTAAAATGTGATCTACTTTGCAGATTTTGGTCGGTGTAGGCGCTGCCTTTGGTGTAACCCAGCCGTCCTTCTGTTCGCG
Source organism: Candidatus Symbiopectobacterium sp. NZEC135 (assembly GCF_025962695.1). Lineage (NCBI taxonomy): Bacteria > Pseudomonadati > Pseudomonadota > Gammaproteobacteria > Enterobacterales > Enterobacteriaceae > Symbiopectobacterium > Candidatus Symbiopectobacterium sp. NZEC135. Next base: position 36,083 of record NZ_JAGFPF010000041.1, read on the forward strand.
TGCAGCGTTCGATGCCTCTCCCTGCGGCGCGAATCGCTGCCGATTTTCTTTCTATGTTGTTGATACCTGGTAGTGTGCAGCTCATGACCCTTTCATCCCGTTCGATAGCATGGTTTCGTGTTATCAGCCTCGCTATGGCGGCCTTTATCTTTAATACCGCTGAATTTACGCCCGTGGCTTTGTTGTCCGATATTGCCGTCAGCTTTTCGATGAGCGCCGCACAGGTCGGCTTGATTATCACGATTTATGCCTGGGTGGTGGGCACCATGTCGTTACCCTTTATGTTGGCATGCAGCGATATGGAACGGCGGGGGCTGCTGATCAAGGTGTTTATCCTGTTCGCCGTGTGCAACATCATTTCCGGTTTAGCCTGGAATTTCTGGGTACTGGTGGCGGCGCGTATCGGTGTGGCGCTGGCGCATGCCATTTTCTGGTCGATCACGGCCTCGTTGGCGGTGCGTCTTGCACCGCCGGGCAAGAAAGCACAAGCGCTGAGCCTGTTGGCAACCGGTACCGCGCTGGCAATGGTGCTGGGCTTGCCGCTTGGTCGTCTGATCGGGCAGTACATGGGGTGGCGTGTCACCTTCAGCGGCATTGGCGTGGTGGCTTTTGCGATTCTGTTGGTGTTGATGAAGCTGCTGCCTCCGCTACCCAGCAGCCATTCGGGCTCGCTGAAAAGCCTGCCATTGTTGCTCAAACGCCCGGCCTTGCTGTGCATTTATGCACTGACGGTGCTGGTGGTGACGGCCCATTTTACCGCTTACAGCTATATCGAGCCTTTCGTACAGCGGGTCGCCGGATTAAGCGAGAACTTCACCACCGTATTGCTGCTGATTTTTGGCGGTGCCGGTATTATCGGTAGCATGCTTTTCAGCCGCTACAGCAACCGCTATCCGATGGGTTTTCTGATGGCAAGCATTGCGGCATTGCCGTTGTGCATGGCGCTGTTGCTGCCAATGGCAAAAAATCCATTTGGATTATCCATTGTCTGTGTGTTGTGGGGCATTGTTATCATGGCGCTGAGCCTCGGCATGCAGGTAAAAGTCCTGACGCTGGCCTCGGATGCCACGGATGTTGCCATGGCATTGTTCTCCGGCATCTATAATGTGGGTATCGGCGGTGGTGCGCTGCTGGGCAACCAGATCATCACGCATGTCGGCATGAACGAGATTGGTTTTGTGGGTGCCTCACTGGGCTGCATTGCGCTGCTGTGGTGCTTGTTTATTTTTCGGCGCTATGCGCTGGTGTTTAGCCATGCCGTCATGAAGTAATGTCATGATGGGATACATACTCTGTTGAGGCGAGGTGCTGGATGGATTCGCAGTATAAGCGTTTGGTGACGCGCGCCGCAGTGGTTGCGACAACCGTGGCGCTGCTGTTATTTATTATTAAAGTCTTCGCCTGGTGGCACACCGGTTCGGTGAGTTTATTGGCTTCACTGGTGGACTCGTTGGTGGATATCAGCGCATCGCTGGTAAACCTGTTGGCGTTACGCTATGCCCTACAGCCTGCCGATGATGAGCATGCTTTTGGTCATGGGAAAGCCGAGTCGCTGGCGGCTATTGCACAGAGCATGTTCATTGCGGGTTCGGCGCTGTTCCTTCTCTTGAGCGGTTTTCAACGATTGATTACACCGCAACCATTGAATGCGCCAGAGGTGGGGATTGTCATCACGGTGATTGCTCTGATAGCGACATTCATACTGGTTACTTTTCAACGCTGGGTCGTACGTAAAACGCAGAGCCAGGCGATACGTGCTGATTCATTGCACTACCAGTCTGACGTGTTTATGAACGGCGCTATTCTGATAGCGTTAGTGCTGAGTTGGCGCGGTGTTACGCGTGCCGACGCCATATTTGCGCTGTGTATCGGGGTTTATATTCTCTACAGCGCCCTGCGTATTGGCTATGATGCGGTGCAGTCTCTGCTGGACCGTGCTTTGCCAGCGGAAGAGCAACAAGCGATTGTTGACCTCATTCGCGGCTGGCCGGGTATCAATGGTGCACACCAATTACGCACCCGGCGCTCCGGGCCGACTCGTTTTATTCAACTCCATCTGGAGATGGATGACACATTGCCACTGGTCCAGGCACATGACGTTGCGGACGCTCTAGAACAGGCGCTACGTGAGCGCTTTCCCGGTGCCGATATTCTGATCCACCAAGACCCTTCTTCTGCCGTTCCTGAAGAGCAACGCGGGCGTATTGAGGTGTGATCCAGCCTGTATTTGTTTGAGAAATGTGATAGAAAATGGATTGTGCGGCATTATTTTGCCTGACC